>CAYSTY010000260.1:0-3930 GCA_964433685.1 uncultured Actinomycetota bacterium
GCGGCCTCGCTGATGTGGCCGGCGTTCGAGTCGCCGACGAGGAGCACGTCGACGGCGTCGGCGGGCTCGGCGGGGTCGGTGGGCTCGGCCGGATCCGCGCCGTCGCTGTCGCCGGAGAAGTCCCACAGGCACTCGTCGGGGTCGCGCTCGTCGAGGGGGGTGTCCCGGTCGCACCGCGGGTCGGTGGTCCGGTCGGCGTGCCGACGCTGTGAGCTCGCGTAGCTCTCGGCGGGGAGCTGTTCGGTCACGACCTCGCTGACGGTCGCGGACAGTCCGGCGGCGGCGAGCGGTGTCGCGATGCAGGCCACGGCCACCCACGCGGTGCGGCGGCGGGGCCCGGGGGCGCGCAGACGGATCCGACGTTCGAGCGTCCGGTAGGAGAGCCAGGCCGGCGCGAGCGCCGCGAAAGCGGCCACCACGAGCGGTGCTGCTCCGGCGGCCGGCGCGAGCGCGGCGGCGAAGACGATCAGGGGCCAGTGCCACAGGTACCAGCTGTAGGAGAGGTCGCCGAGCCACACGAGGGGTCGCAGCGCCGCCGGGGTCGGCTGGTGGTCCTCACCAGCGGTGGTGCCGGCGTGGATGAGCAGCACCGTGCCCACCGTCGGCAGCAGCGCGGCCAGGCCCGGGAACAGGGTCTCGTGGTCGAGGACGAACAACGCCAGACCGAGCAGCACGGCCCCCGCGGCGAAGAGGGCCCGGCGCAGCTGGCGGCCCCCCAGCCAGCTGGTGGGGAGCACGACCAGCGCGAGGCCGGCGGCGAACTGCCACGCGCGGGTGAACGGCGCGTAGAAGGCGAACCGCGGACCGTCGTACGAGCCGACGGTGTCGCTGTAGGAGAACACCAGACACGCCACGAACGACACGACGAGCAGCAGCCCGATCACGACCCGCAGCGCCGTGAGCGGGTTCGCGCGTCGGACGCCGAAGCGCCACGCGAGCACGAGCAGGATCGGGACCGCGAAGTAGAACTGCTCCTCCACCGACAGCGACCAGGTGTGCAGCAGCGGGTTGAGTTCCGCGTCCGCGGCGAAGTAGCCGTCCTCGGTGGCGCCGTAGAGGTAGCGGTTGGCGCTGAACAGCGCCGCGGCGACGGCCGTCGAACGCGTCACCTCGCCGGCATCGAGCGAGGCGAACAGCGGCGCCGCCAGCACCGTGACCACGAGGAGGACGCTCAACGCGGGCAGCAGCCGCCGCGCCCGGCGGACGTAGAAGGCCGCGAACGACATCCGGCCGGTCCGCACGAACTCGCTCAGCAGGCCGCGGCCGATGACGAAGCCGGAGATCACGAAGAAGACGTCGACGCCCACGAAACCGCCGGGGACGACCACCTGCGCGTGGTAGAGGACGACGGCCAGCACGGCGACGCCGCGCAGCGCCTGCACGTCCGCGCGGAACCCGCGCAGCGGCATCAACGGGGGCGTGACGACGGGTGTCGACACCTCGGTGCGGCCGCGCGCAGCGGCCCGCACACGCTCGACGCTCCTGAACACCTGGCGAGGTCCTTCCGGGTCGGGTCCTGCGAGGCTCAGGGCCGGTCGGGAACCGGCGGAGCGTACGCCCCGACCGCCACGGCGAGGAACCGCGGGGCGGCTCGGGTCACGTCGCCGGCAGCGCTCGGCGCTCGGGGTCACGTCGCCTGCAGCGGTCGGCGCTCGGCGGCGGTCGCCGCAGCGGTCGGCGCTCGGGGTCACGTCGCCTGCAGCGGTCGGCACTCGACGGCGGTCGGCACTCGACGGCGGTCGGCGCTCGACGGCGGTCGGCGCTCGACGGCGGTCGGCGGCGGTCGGCGGGTGGGTGACCGTGCGCGGTCGCATCCGGGGTGGACAGCGCCGCGCGAACTGGTGTTCGATAACCGCTTCGTCGTCGGTGGGGGAGCGGTGCTGCAGGGCCGGGTCGTCCGGACGGCTGACGAGGTCACCTGCACCGGTGCGCGGTCGTGGCTGCGCGCTCGGCCCGCGCCCGAGGGCGGCCTGCGCATCGAGGCCGCCGAGCGGGTCGAAGCCCGTTGGCGCCGCGTCGACCACGACCTGACCCTGCTCGTGCGCGCGACCCTGCGTCTGCTGGTCGCGGACCCGGACGTCGCCGCGCGCTTCGCCGCCGCGGCGGGCGACCTCGCCGGGGTGCAGGTGGACGAGCCCGATCCCGTCCTGCGGGTGGTGCGTGCGACCTACCCGCTGCTCGCCACCCGGGCGGGGGAGCGACGCCCTGCCGTCCCCGCGACGCTGCCGACCTCCCTCCAGCCGGCCTTCCGCCGGGCCGAGCCGCGCGATGCGGCGCGGCTGCTGTTCGGTGACCGGGCGACGCGCCCCGTGGTGCGCACCTTCTGCGCGTCGCTCGAGCGTGCCGAGGTCCCCGACCTGTTCGCCCTCACCGTCGTCGCCGCGGTCGCGCCGGTGCTCCAGCCCGACCACCTCGCGGCGCTGCTCTCGGGCAACCTCGGTTCGGCCACCGCCGAGTTCGCCCCGTTGAGCGAGGAGCAGATGGCTGGCCTCGGCGCGCTGATCGGACCGGTGGACGCCCGGCGGGCCCGCCGGCTGCTCGCGGCGGCACTCGCCGACGACGCCGACCGCCAACGGCTGCGCTTCGTGGCCGGGCACCGCGCCGATGGCGGACCGTCGTTCGCCGACGTCGGGGACTGGGAGGGGCTCGCCCTCTCCGTCGCGCTCGCCAGCGACGCCACCGGCGAGGTCGTGGCGTGAACGGTGGGCGTGAGCGCGATGTGGACGGCGTGAGCGGCGAGGTAGCCGGTGTGGACGACGGGGCGTCCGGCGTGGCTGGCGAGGTAGCCGGTGTGGACGACGGGGCGTCCGGCGTGGCTGGCGAGGTAGCCGGTGTCGGCCGTGTGAGCGGCGAGGTGGTGCCGTGAGCGGCGGGGGGTGGGCCGGCACGGCGGGCGGCGGGTTCACCCTGCGCGTGGTCACGACCGCTGCCGAGGTCCGCCGGCTCGGTGCCACGATGGCGAACTGCCTCGCCTCGTACGGTGACAAGCTCATCGGCGAGCACCGCATCGTCGAGGTCCGCCAGCACGGCATGACGCGTTACGCGGTCCACATCCAACGCGGCCGGATCGTGACCTTCGAGGCCGCGAACAACCGGCCGCCCGACACCGCCGACGTCCCCGTGGTGCGCGCGCTCCTCGACCGCGAGGGCCACATCGCCGCGACCTTGCACGCCACCGACCTCGTCGGTGCCCCAGCCCCTGTCACCGCTCCCGTGCAGCCGCGGCTGCCCGACCCGGACGTCTCGGATGCTCGACGTTCAGCCGTCTCCGAGGGGCGGAGCGCTGCCGCCGAGGGACGGAGCGCTGTCGCGGATGGGCGGAGCGCTGTCGCGGACGGGCGGAGCGGGGTCCCCGCCGGGCGGAACGCTGCCGCCGAGGGACGGAGCGTTGCCGCGGACGGGCGGAGCGCGGCCGCCGAGGGGCGGAGCGCAGGTGGCCCCGGACCCCGATCTGTCACCCGGACGGTCGCCCGTCCGGCGCCCTCTGGTGGCGCAACGCGGCGGGGCGGTGCTGCGGCGCCTGGCGGTCCGGGAGCGTCCCGTGGTGCGGGGGCGTCCCGCGGTGCGGGGGCGTCCCGCGGTGCGGGTCGACCCGTGGCGCCGGCCGGGGTGAGCTTGCAGCAGCTCGCCGCGGAGTTCCTCGGCCCGGCCTCGCTGCAGTCGCCCGACTGGACCGAGGTGGCGGCTGCGCTGTGGGCCGCCGGTCTACTACCTCGCCTGCCCGCACCCTCGAGCACCACGTTCGAGCGCATCGTCCGCGACCTGGCCCGCAAGGTCGCCGTCGGCGAGGACGCCGGCCTCCCCCGCCGGACACCACCGACCGCGCAGCAGCGTGGAACGGCGAGGCAGCGGCTCCTGGACAGCGCGGGCCCCGACGGGTGGCAGGCACGCCGCATGGCCGGGGTGCTCGCGACGCCGGTGCGCCCGTAG
>CAYSTY010000261.1:0-3928 GCA_964433685.1 uncultured Actinomycetota bacterium
AGCCCGTAGCCGTGGGCGTTGGCGAGGTGGAGCGCCTCGTCGAAGGAGGCGGCGGACGCGACCGGGACGATGGGCCCGAACGTCTCCTCGCGGTAGAGCAGGTCGTCGGCGGTCACACCGGCGACGATGAGCGGGTGCTCGAAGATGCCTGCATCCGGGTCCCCGACGAACCCCTCCCGTGGGTTGGCGGACGTGATGCGTCCCACACCTGACGAGCCCGAGACGCGGTGGTGGTCCTCGATGTGGTCGAGCCAGCGTTCGAAGCCGGTCGCGAACCGTTCGCTCAGCATCGGTCCGTACAGCACCGGCTGCATGGGGTCGCCGATCGCGGCGCCTTCGACCGCCGCGGTCAGGCGTGCGAGGAACTCGTCGTGGACCTGCTCGTGGACGATCGCGACGCCGAGCGAGGTGCACCGCTGACCGGCGGTGCCGAACCCGCTGAACAGCGCCCCCTCGACCGCCAGGTCGAGGTCGGCGTCCGGGAGGACCACCAGGGGGTTCTTGCCGCCGAGCTCCAGCGTCGGGG
Organism: uncultured Actinomycetota bacterium; assembly: GCA_964433685.1. Taxonomy (GTDB): domain Bacteria; phylum Actinomycetota; class Nitriliruptoria; order Nitriliruptorales; family Nitriliruptoraceae; genus Nitriliruptor. The sequence continues at coordinate 527 of CAYSTY010000261.1, forward strand.
CGACGAGGTGGCGGCCGCACAGCGCGGCGATGTCGCGGCCGACCGTGGACGAGCCGGTGAACCCGACCTTCTGCACGTCGCCGGCCTCCAGGGCGAGCTCGAGCCCCTCGGAGGTCGTCGGGCCGTCGGCGTGGACCACCTGCAGCGCTTCACCAGGGATCCCGGCCGCCGCGATGCACCGGGCGAACGCGTCCGCGATGGCCGGCGCGTAGTCGGCCGGCTTCCACACCACCGCGTTGCCGGCGAGCAGGGCCGGGACCAGGTACCAGGACGGCACCGCGATCGGGAAGTTGCCGGCGGTGATCACCGCCATCACGCCGACCGGACGGCGGAAGGTGAACAGCTGCTTGTCGGGCATCTCGGAAGGAACGGTCATGCCGTACAGGCGCCGGCCCTCGGCGGCGAAGAACACGCAGGTGTCGATGACCTCCTGCACCTCGCCGAGCGCCTCGGCGTAGGGCTTGCCGATCTCGCGCGTGACCAGGCGGGCGAGCGCCTGCTTGTTGCGGGTCACGATGCGGCCGAGGTCACCGATGGCGGCGCCGCGCACCGGCGCGGGGGTGGCCGCCCAGGCCCGTTGGCCGCTGGTGGCCCGCCGACAGGCGTCGGCGAACGTCGCGGCGTCCGCGAGCGCGACGCGGCTGACGAGCCGGTCGAGGTGGGCGGGATCGGGGTTCTCGAGCACGTCCCCACCGGGGACCTGCTGGCCGTCGAGACGGCTGGCGAGCTCGAGCACGCCGTCGTGGTCGAGCGTGGCGGTGTCCGGCATGGTGACGCTCCTCAGCGGCTGGTGACGGTGGTGATGGCGCGGTCGAGCGCGTCCACGGCCTCGTCGAGCTCGTCGACGGTGACCGTCAGCGGCGGCCGCAGCCGGAGCGAACGGGTCCCGCAGGGCAACATGATCACGTGCTCGTCGGTGAACAGGGAGGCGAGGACCGCGTCCCGCGTCGTCGGGTCCGGTAGGTCCACCGCCGCGAACAACCCGCGTCCGCGCGGCTGGTCGACCACCGGGTGCGTCGCCGCGAGCTCCTCGAGACGTGCCAGCAGGTGCGTGCCGAGCTGCGCGGCGGCGGCGATCAGCCCGTCGCGCTCGATGACCTCGAGGATGACGGTGGCACGGACCAGGTCGACCAGTCCCCCACCGAAGGTGGAGTTGATGCGGCTCGAGACCCGCCACACGTGGTCGTCGATGTCGTCGAGTCGGCGGCCTGCCATCACGCCGCAGACGTGGGTCTTCTTGCCGAAGGCGACCAGGTCCGGTTCCAGGCCGAGCTGCTGGTGCGCCCACGGGGTCCCGGTCATGCCCACGCCGGTCTGCACCTCGTCGCAGACGAACAGCGCGTCGTGCGCGTGCGTGAGGGCTTGCAGCTCGGTGAGGAACCGGGCGCTGAGGTGCACGTCACCCCCCTCGCCCTGGATCGGCTCGACGATGGTGCAGGCGATGTCGTGCGGTGCGGCGGCGAAGGCGTCGGCCGCGGCGCGCAGCGCCGCGTCCTCGGCCGCGACGGTGGCGGCCGGCTCGTCGGGGAAGCGCAGCGCCGGGGTGGGGATGCGGGGCCAGTCGAACCGGGGGAAACGTTCGGTCTTGACCGGATCGGTGTTGGTCAGGCTCAGGGTGTACCCCGAACGGCCGTGGAAGGCCCCGGTCAGGTGCAGCACCTGCGTACCGAGTGAGGGATCGCGGCCGGCACGTTCGTTGACGCGGGACTTGTGGTCGAACGCCGCCTTCAACGCGTTCTCCACCGCCGCGGCCCCGCCCTCGATCAGGAACAGGTACGGCAGCTCGGGGACACCGAGCACGCGCTCGAAGGTGGCCACGAAGCGGGCGAGCTCCGGGGTGTAGACGTCGGAGTTCGACGGCTTGTGCGTGGCAGCACGGCCGAGCGCCGCCTGCACCTGCGGATCGGTCAACGCCGGGTGGTTCATCCCGAGCGCGTTCGAGGCGAAGAAGGTGAACGCGTCGAGGTAGCTCGTGCCGTCACGCGCATCGACCAGCCGCCGTCCTGACGAGCGGTCGAGGTCGAGCACCAGGTCGTAGCCGTCGACCAGCAGGTGGGGTCGCAGCCGGTCGAGCACGTCGGCGGGAGCGAGCGCTCCACCCTCGAGGGTGGTGGTGGCCATCGCGGTCTCTCCTGCACGTCGGGTCCCGGGCGTGGGCAACCTAGGCAGCGACCCGACCGGTCACCCGGCAGGTGGTGGGCCCTGACCGATAGGCGCACGAGCCCGACCGTCGGGCTGCCGTCGTGTGGCCACTACCCTGCTGCTCTCCGTCGTCGCGTCCGCTGGCGACCACCCCCGTCCGTGACCGGTCCCGGTGACCGGCCCTCTGGAGGCAGGCGCCGTGCGTATCGCTGTGACCGGGTCGATCGCGACCGATTACCTGATGACGTTCCCGGGGCGGTTCTCGGAGCAGTTGGTGGCCGATCAGCTCGATCGGGTGTCGTTGTCGTTCCTGGTGGACGAGCTGGAGGTCCGACGCGGGGGGGTGGCGGCCAACATCAGCTTCGGTCTGGGGCAGCTCGGGTTGGGTCCGGTGTTGGTGGGGGCGGTGGGGCAGGACTTCGACGGGGACTACCGCTCGTGGCTCAAGCGGCACGGGGTGGACACCTCGGGGGTGCACGTCTCCGAGCTCAAGCACACGGCGCGGTTCCTGTGCACCACCGATCTGGATCAGAACCAGATGGCCTCGTTCTACACCGGCGCGATGGAGGAGGCCCGGTTCATCGAGCTGGCCCCGATCGCGGAGCGGGTGGGGGCGCTGGATCTGGTGGTGGTCTCGCCCAACGATCCCGAGGCGATGCTGCGGCACACCGACGAGTGCCGTCAGCTGGGGGTGCGGTTCATGGCCGATCCGGGCCAGCAGTTGGCGCGGATGGACGGTGGGCAGGTCAAGCGGCTGGTGGAGGGTGCGACCTACCTGATCACCAACGACTACGAGAAGGCGCTGCTGGAGTCCAAGACGGGGTGGAGCTCGCAGCAGGTGCTGGACCTGGTCGAGACGCGGATCACCACGCTGGGTCCCAAGGGGTGCGTGATCGAGACCGCGGACGGGACGGTGTGCGAGGTGCCGGCCGCGCCCGAGCAGGAACGCGTCGATCCGACCGGGGTCGGGGACGCGTTCCGGGCGGGTCTGCTCGCGGGGCTGGCGTGGGACCTCGGGCTGGAACGGGCGGCGCAGGTCGGCTCGATGGTGGCGACCTACGTGCTCGAGCACATCGGTACCCAGGAGTACGAGCTGTCCTCGGGCGACTTCCTCGACCGCCTCGGCTCCGTCTACGGCACCGACGCGTCCGGTGAGGTGGGTCGCCACCTCCGAAGCCGTCCGGCCGTCTCATGACCCGCATCAGCGAGCTGCTCGGTGGTGGTCCGACGACGTCGTTCGAGTTCTTCCCGCCGAGGACC
>CAYSTY010000262.1:0-3922 GCA_964433685.1 uncultured Actinomycetota bacterium
CGATGCCAGGGGCTCATCCAGAGGCTTCCGCCCCCGACACGAGGTGGCCGGCCATGTCGGCCGGCGCGCGCACGGGGGTCATCCCCCCGGCGGTATCGACGTCCAGTGTCATCAGACGCATCCCGCCGACGGCGAGGACGATCGCCGACGCGGCCAGCACCAGACCGCTGATCGCGGCGGCGCGCTGCAGCGGGTCGTCGGCGCCTCGTTCGACGAGACCTGCCAGACCGAACAGCGTGGCCAGGATCCCCAGCGGCATCGCGAACATGCCCAGGATGGGGACGAAGCTCAGCGCCACACCGACGGTGCCGAACACCAGCGACAGGGCCGGTGCACGGGGCGTTTCGGGCACCTCGTGCGGTGCAGGCGGCGACCCGGTTCCCGTCGGTGCCTGCCAGTTCGTCGGATGCTCGAACACGGCACGTCCCTCCCGCCGGCGTGCCTCGGTGCGTCGTCCGATCCTGTCACGCGGCCGGGACCACCGCCAGGTGATCGACCGACCCGTGACCGACGCGCCGTCGGCCCGGGGCCGCAGGCCGTCACCTCGCCGCGAACCGTCGTGCGACTCCGGCGGTCACCAGCCGCGCTGATCGAGGAGGGCGCGCAGGTTGCGCTTGGCTCGATGCTCGGTCCGGACCCGCGCGAGCAGGTCGTCGAACACGTCCGGCCGTCCGCCCTCGCCCGCGAGCCGCTGCACCCGGGCCATCAGATCCACGGCGGACCGGTACGCCGGCGTCGTCTTCCGGTCGATGAGGTCGAGGACCTGCCGGCTGTAGACCTCCGCGGCATCCACGGGGTGCGTCGCTTCCCGGGCACGGGCGAGCGTGGACCACAGCCGCTCGTCACACCCGTGTGCTGTGGCGACCTGCCAGGCTTCCTCGGCCGAACCCTCGGCGACCAGGATCTCGATCAGGGCCTGTGCCACCTGCCCGCCCCGTGCCGGGGTTCCCGCTCCGCCCAGCCGCGCACGGAGCCGCGACCGGGCAGCCTCGCCCTCCACCGCGGCGTCGTCGCCCGCCGCTGCCAGCAACGTCCGGTAGGCAGCCAGGGAGGGCGCCTGGTCGAACGCGGTCCGGTACAGCGCGGTCACCTCGTCGCCCTGGTCTCGGAGCAACCGGGCGAGGTGGTCGCGGAGCGGTCCGGTCTGCCACGGCCGGTCGGCGTAGCGGTCGAGCCCCTCGCGTGCCCACGCGACCGCCTCGTCGGTCCGGCCGGCATCGGCGAGCGCAGCCGACACCTCGAGGTGGTCCGTTGGGGTGCGCAGGTCGTGACGCCGCACCTCGATGAGTTCGTCCGGGTCACCGACCGCCAGGGCCACGCCGATGCGGGCGTTGCGGACCGCGAACCGGTCCGCGTGCCAGCCCTCCGCGTCCACGAGCTCCAGCCACCGAGGTTCGACCAGCCGGCGGTACTCGGCGAGGCCGCTCGTCCCGAGCACGTCGGCGTAGGTGACGGCGGCACGGTGGAAACCGTCGAGCTCGGAGCTCAGCTCCAGGTCGACCAGCCGCTGTGCCAGCTGCACCCGATCGACCACCGCTGCGGTGCAGGCCCGCAGGTGGAGCGCGGCCAGCTGCGAGGAGATGTCGGTCAACCAGCCACCCGAGTCGTCGACGTGCTGGATGGCCCGATCGGCCAGCCGATGCGCGTGTTCGCACAGCTCGATCACGAGGTCGTGGTGGCCGGCCTCGTGCAGTTCCTCGAGCAGGCCGATCGTGTCGTGGACCCCCGTGGCCCACTCCGCCGTCGCCCGGTACGGCAGGAAGTCGCCGGTCGCGAAGGCGGACCCGACGCGCTCGCGCCACAGCTGGCGGTCGGGCCGCATCCCGGAGGCACGCTGTGCCCGTGCGAGCAACCGGTCGCGGAGGCGATGGTCGTCGGTGGCCGCGTCGAGGAGGAGTTCCACGAGGTCAGCCCGGTCGAGTCCATCGAGGTGGTCGGCGATGGTGCGGGTCTCGGCGTCGCGGCGTGCCAGCGCCTCGCGGCGACCCGCGAGCAGGTCGTGGATCTGTCGGGTCCGTGGGTCGGGCCGCACCGCCGGTGGGGGGCCGGGGGTGTCCTCGACGCCGCCCGGGTCCGGCTGTCGGTCCTCTCCGTCCTCGGACGCGAACGCGACGAGCGCCACGGCGACCACGTGCTTGCAGAGCGAGCCGTCCTCCGCGTACGGGCAGGTGCACGACCAGTCCGGTGCGCCACCGACGGCGCGCAGCTCGACGTCGTAGGGGATGGACCCGAGGACGGTCGCCGTCGCCCGCTCCGCGCTGCGTTCGAGCTCGAGCACGTGCGCGTCGTCGGCGTAGCCCCACCCGCGGGCGAGGACGGCCGGGTCAGCGAGGTGCCGGAGCGTTTCGGTGTCGAAGGCGAGGGCGAGGTCGCTGGACGGTCGGTCCCGAAGCGGTGGTGACACGTTCAGCCGACCACGGGCCGGAGGCCCGCCTCGGCGAGCCACCACCGCGCCCGGCCGAGCTCCCGTTCGGCGGCGTGCAACGTCCACGTGTGACGCACCGCGTCGTCCTGGAACACCACATCCTTGAACCGTCGGAACGCGCCCTTCCCGTCGATGGCGCGTTGCAGCCGCTCCGCGAGCGTGGGGTCATCCACCGTGGCGATGAAGTCGCGCATGTCGTCGTAGCCCGGACCCGAGCCGAAGCTGACGATCGTCACGAACGCGTCCGCGTCATCGAAGTCCTCCGGTTCGTCCTCACCGATGAGCGTGACCGGGTCGGCGGGCCAGAGCCGCCCCGTCGCGACCTCCAAGCGCCAGTCACCCTCCGGGTCCCCCGGTCCCTCCAGCTGCACGACGAGGTCGTCGAGGTCGAGCGGGACCGGTCGCAGCTCCCGTCTGCCGGGCGGGACGAGGGCGCGCTCGATCTCCGCGGCGAGCTCGTCGTCGCCGAGCCAGCCACGTTCGTCGAGCTCGTCGACCAGGATGACCCCGGTCTGCATCGCCTCGAGGTCGCGTTCGAACTCGACCGCGTACAGGAGCCCGGGCGCGGCCTGGTGGGCGACCGCCAACACGTCCCGGGGGAGCAGCAGCCGCGTCAGCGTCGAGGTGTCGCCGCGCCGTACGGCGGAACGCAGCTCGACCACATCCTCCGGCGACCACGTCAGCGGGGGCTGCGTCCTCGCCCGGCCGCCACCCGCGTCGCGCCGTCCCCACGGGCCGGTGATGACGGTGCCCTCGCTGTCGTCGTCCTCGTCGAGGAGGTCGGGGGCGGCCCGGAAGGCGCGCGACCCCCACGTGTAGTGCAGGTCCGGGAGGTCGCTCAACGGTGGATCGGGCTGCGGCGGCATCGGCGTCGAACCGTCGTCACCGTCCCACCGGCGACCGTGCTGGTCGGGGATGGAACCCCAGCCGAAGTAGGGGACCGGTCGGTCCGGGACCTCGCCGTACACCTCCAGCGGGTCGACCTTGCGGTCGGCCACGGTGCACAGGTGCATCCAGCTGTCGCCGAAGTCGAACTCGAACGCGAACTGCTCACCGAGCGACAGGCGGCTCAGCGTCGTCGTCGTGTCGTCGAGCGACTCGTCGTCGAGCTCGTCCCACGGGGTCCGCATCGCGATACGCGTCCCGTCGGCGAACGTGAACGCGTGCAGGTGCGACAGCTCCCAGCGGGCGAACGCGTCGTTGATCGCATCGGCCAGCATCCGGAAGGTCATCCCCGGCCGCGCGAGCAGCACCCGTCCCGGCCGGGGCCACAGGTCGTGCGCGTGCATGCCACCGACGAGTTCGACCTCGATCGACCACCACGTCCGTGCCACGTGACCACCATCCCTGCGGGCACGAGGCCTGCGTCGAGGCCCCGGGCCGAACGCTACCGAACCACGGGCTCGGCGCTCCCGCCGGGTGCCGTCGTTCCGCGACAGGCGCGGTCCGCAGCGGCCGGCACCATGCCACCTGACACCGCCGAGGAGCCGAGGTGAC
>CAYSTY010000263.1:0-3916 GCA_964433685.1 uncultured Actinomycetota bacterium
GGCTTCGACCGCGTCGGCGGCCCGAGCGAGCTCGTCGACCATCCGTTGGAGGACGTCGAGCGCCGCCGCGTCGTGACGCACGTCGTAGGTCTGGGGGAACAGCAGGCCCTCGTACGGCTCGAGGACCTCGTCACCGGCCTCGGACGGCTCGGGGACCCAGTCCGGCAGCCGCAGGACGCCGTCCGCGTTCCCACCGGCGGCCGTGCGCTCGTCGAGGACGCTGCGGAAGTCCTCGGCCGAGAGGTCCTCGAACTGCTCGTCGAGCCGGGCGAGGGTCTGCTCGACGGTCAGCCCCTCCTGCACGGTGAAGCGGATGTCCCCGCCGCTGCCCGACGACGGTCCGGCGGCCAGGACCTCGATGGCCTCGGCGTTGCTCATCCCGGTCTGCAGCTCGAAGGTGCCGGGTCGCAGCCGGCTCGCCAGGTCGGCTTCCTCGGCGTCCAGGCGGAACCGCAGGGCGGATCCGATGACGCCGAGGTCGTCGAGCCGCTCCCCCACCGACCGCACGGACTGACCCTGCTCCACGGTGAGCTCCACCGGCTGGCCGGGTTCGACGTCGTCGCCACCGAGCGGGTTGAGCGCGTCACCGAGCACCAGCACGGCGCCGATGACCAGGACCACCCCGACGACCAGCACGATGAGGAAGTTGCGGGAGCTCCGCGTCAGTCTCGCCACGTCTACCTCGCTTGGGTCCCGGTGTGGCTGCGATCAGTCGGTCGACGGCGGTTGCGCGGCGTCCCGCCGCTGCCGTTGCCGTTCCAGCACGCCCTGGAGCAGCACCGACGCGGCGACCTTGTCGATGGTCTCCTTGCGGCCCGAGCGCGACACGTCCGCGTCGATCAGCACCCGCTCGGCCTCGACCGTGGTGAAGCGCTCGTCCTGGAGCAGGACGGGCAGGTCGGTCCGGGCACGGAGCTGGTCGGCGAACCAGCGCGCGCGGCGGGCGGGGGCGTCCTCGCCACCGTCCAGACCGCGGGGCAGGCCCACGACCAGCCCGGCGGCCTCGTGACGGACCGAGGCGTTGACCAGCGCGTCGAGCGTCGGCCCGTCGGCGTTGCGCGGGACCTGGAGGGTCTCCGCCGGCGAGGCGAGCACCTGACCGGGGTCGGAGACCGCCAGGCCCACGCGGACCTCGCCGAGGTCGATGGCGAGGAGCCGGCCGGTCAGCGGCAGCGCGTCACCGAGCCCGGGGCGCGACCGACCGCTCACGAGCCACCTCGCACGGCCTCGCGGGCCTGCCGGGCCGCGACCGCCAGCGCGTCGTCGAGCGCCCCGCCGTCCTTGCCGCCCGCCTGTGCCAGGTCCCCCCGGCCGCCCGCGCCACCCCCGACCACCTGCGCGGCGGGGTGGAGGATCGGGCGGGCTTCGACGCCCGCATCCGCGGCGTCGGAGGTCAACGCGCAGAACAGCTGGGCCTTGCCGTCGTCGGTGGTGGTCCCGAGGACCACCACACCCCGGGTCCCGAGGTTGCCGCGGATCTGGGCCGCGAGGGTGCGCAGGTCGTCGCCGGCCACGCCCTCGACCCGGGTGATCACGTAGGCGGTGCCGTCCTCGCGCGGGGTGTCGGCGGCGAGGCTGGCCGCCTCCTGGGCCAGGTTCGCGGAGCGGACCTTGGCCAGCTCCTTCTCCGCACCGCGCAGGCGCTCGACCAACGTGCGGACGCGGTCGGCGGCCTCGTCCACCGGCGCGTCGACCACGCGGGCGACCTCCTCGGCCACGAGGCGCTCGTGGGCGAAGTGACGGAAGGCGTCCATGCCGGTCAGCGCCTCGACCCGGCGGGTGTTGGAGCCGATGGATTCCTCACGGACGATCGCGATGGTGCCGATGCGGCCCCCGGAGGGCACGTGCGTGCCACCGCACAGCTCCTTGGAGAACTCGCCGATGGTCACGACCCGGACCACCTGGCCGTACTTGTCACCGAAGTTGGCGACCGCGCCGGCGGCCTTGGCCTCCTCGAGCGCCATCACCTCGGTCGACACGTGCGGATCGCGCAGGACCCGCTCGTTGATGGTCGCCTCGACCTCCTGCAGCCGGTCGCGGGACACCGACTCGAAGTGCGGGAAGTCGAAACGGAGCCGGCCCGGCTGGACCAGGGAACCCGCCTGCTGGGCGTGGTCGCCGAGCACCTCACGGATGGTCGCGTGCAGGACGTGGGTCGCCGAGTGGCTGCGTGCGGTCGCCAGACGGCGGTCGGCGTCGACCACCGCCTCGACCGGCTGCCCCTGGGTCACCTCACCGGCGGTGACGCGGGCGCGGTGCACGATCAACCCCTCGATGGCCTCCTGGGTGTCGAGCACCTCGAGCCGGCCGGTCGGGGTCCGCAGCTCACCGCGGTCACCGACCTGGCCGCCACCTTCGGCGTAGAACGGCGTGCGGGCGAGGACCACCTCGACCTCGTCGCCCTCCTGCGCGGTGTGCGCGACGCCCCCGGGGGTGACGATGGCGCCGAGCTCGGCCTCGGCCGCGAGGGCGTCGTAGCCGAGGAACTCGGTCGTACCGACGGCGCCGGCCGCCTCGCGGTAGGTCTCGACGGGCACGCCGCCGCCGCCCTTCTTCGCGCCCGCCCGGGCACGCTCGCGCTGCTCGGTCATCAGCGCGTCGAAGCGGTCGCGGTCGAGGGACAGCCCCGCCTCCTCGGCGATCTCCGCGGTGAGGTCCACCGGGAAACCGAAGGTGTCGTGCAGCTCGAAGGTGACGTCGCCGGGGAAGGTGTTCGTGCCGCCGGCACGGACGTCGTCGAGGGCGCGGTCGACCCGTTCGAGACCGGCGCGGAGCCGCGCGGCGAAGTCGTGCTCCTCGGCGCCGGCGACGCGGGTGATCAGCTCACGCTGCTTGGTGAGCTCGGGGTACATCCGGAGGTTCTCGGCCAGCACGGTCTCGAGCATGGGGACGAGCAGGTCGGTCCCCCCCGCCAGGTCCATCCCGAGCAGCTGCCCGTGCCGGATCGCACGGCGCATCAGGCGACGCAGGACGTAGCCGCGCCCCTCCTTGGACGGCAGGACGCCGTCGGCGATCAGCAGCGCCGAGGTACGTGCGTGTTCGGCCACGACCCGCAGCGACACGTCCTTCTCGGCGTCGGCGTCGCCTCGCCCGCGGGGCGCACTCGAACCGCCGTAACGGACCCCGGACAGCTCCTCGGCGCGGGCGACGAGCGGGGTGAACAGGTCGGTCGCGAACACGTCCGGGACGTCCTGCAGCAGCACGGCCATGCGTTCGAGGCCGAGCCCGGTGTCGACGCTCTTGGCGGGCAGGTCACCGAGGACGTTGCCGTCGGCGTCCTGTTCGGACTGCATGAACACGAGGTTGTAGAACTCGAGGTAGCGCTCGCCGTTGACGACCGGGCCCCCCTCCTCGCCCCACTCCGGCCCGCGGTCGTAGTTGAGCTCGGAGCACGGCCCGCACGGGCCGGCGCCGCCGGTCGACCAGAAGTTGTCGGACGCGTCCATCCGCGTCGCCCCGTCCGGGACACCCACCCGCTGGATCCGCTCCAGGGGGATGTCGGTCTCCTCGAGCCACAGGGCTTCGGATTCGTCGTCGTCCTCGAAGACGGTGGCCCAGAGGCGTTCCGGGTCGAGCCCGAAGTGGTCCACCGACAGCTCGTACGCCCAGCGGATGGCCTCGCGCTTGAAGTAGTCACCGAACGAGAAGTTGCCGAGCATCTCGAAGCTCGACAGGTGCCGGGTGGTCCGCCCGACGTTCTCGATGTCGTTGGTGCGCACGCACTTCTGGTAGCTCGTGGCCCGTGGCGAGGGCGGGGTGGCGTCGCCGAGGAAGTAGGGCTTGAACGGCACCATCCCGGCGATCGTCAGCAGCAGCGACGGGTCGTTCGGGATCAGGGGTGCCGAGGGGTAGCGCTTCGCGCCGCGCTCCTCGTAGAAGCGCAGGAAGGTCTCTCGGATGGTCAGGCTGTCCACGT
>CAYSTY010000264.1:0-3910 GCA_964433685.1 uncultured Actinomycetota bacterium
GGCCTCCAGCTCGCGCGCGGCGCGACGCTCGACGGCGGGGTGCTCGAAGCTGTAGACGGCCATCAGGCAGCCTTCGGCGCGGGCCGCAGGGAGCGGACCCACCGCCCGAGCCAGTCCATGAACGAGGGCATCAGAACTCCCGAGCTTCCAGAAGACGGAGGATGTCCGGGTGTGGGTACGCCTGGTAGAGGACGCGCAGGTGCTCGTCAGGGTCGTCGGCGAGGACCGAGTGCATCCCGTCGTCGACCGGGGTGCCCGGATGGATCGACGGACCCCACACGTCGAGGTCGGCGCCCGGAGCGCCACCGGGCGGCGGGCCACCAGCGGTCGGGCCGGGGCCGGGGGTCGGACCGAGGTCTGACGGGTTCGGCATCGACTCGATGACCTGCCGGTCGCCGTGCTGGAGGTCGTCAGCCACCAGCCCTGCCGCACCGAGTCCGTCGGTACGGGCCGATGCCGCGCCCGGCCCCGACGCAGGGGCGGGGTTGGCTGGCCTCTGGTAACCGCCGCGACCCTTGCCCCTAGCCATCGAAGGTCTCCGTGTCGACCGACTCGACCTGCGCCTCGCCGAGGTCGCACGCGATGCGGTAGGCGTCGAGCTCGCCCCCCACGTCCGCGTTCATCTCGGTGACCCGCTCGACCTGGGAGGTGTGGCCCGTGACGAAGTAGGACACCTCGCGGACCTCGGTCTCGCCGCGCTTCTTCCAGCGCACGGTGCGCTTGTGGATCGTCATACCTGCATTCCCCCGCCGGTCCGTTGGATCGTCTGGACGCCGCCGCGAGCATCGCCACCGGAGGTGAGGCGCGCGAGGACGGTGGTCGGGTCCGGCGGCGCGGCCGGCTGCTGCTCGGCTTCGAGCATCGCCGCCTCCTGCTCGGACAGCTCATCGCCCCGCTCGGTCAGCCACTTCTCGGCGAGCGTCCGGGTGGCGCCGGCCGGTAGCAGCTCGACCGCCATCTGGAAGGCGCGCATGTGCTCAGGGCTCTCGGGGTTGTTGGCGTGGGCGAGGATCATCTGCAACACGGCCTGCTCGGCAGCCTCGCCACGCGCCTGCTCCTCGACCTCAGACACGTCACCGAGCCCGTCGATGTTCTCGCGCACCCACCGCTTCGAGACCCAACCGGCTGAGTCCATGATGGCGAGGCCGTTGAGCTTGACGGCCTCCTCGACGCCGGCCATCGCGCCGAACTCGCGACGGGTCGCGTAGTTGCCCTTGATGTGGGTCTTGGGCGTGTAGCTCTCGGAGAACGACGCGCCCTTGCGCTGGCCCCGCATCGGCTTGGTGATGCTCGGCCACGACTTCTCGTCGTACTCCAGCATCCGCTCGTCGCACTTGCGGTCGCCACGAGCGATGACGGTGTGCAGTTCGGCGACCTTGCGACCCACGCGCGAGGCGAGCTCGTTCATCCCCCGGCCGGTCACGAAGGACATACCAGCTTCGCCGCGGTCCTGGGGCGGGATGGTGGCCTCGATGGACAGCTGGCGCTCCAGCCGGTCTATCTGCTGCCAGGCCATGAACTGCGAGGACCGCTGCGGGATGTCGACCTTGGTGTTGGGGTCGAAGATGTTCTGGACGTTGCGGCCCTTCTTGTACGGGCCGGTCAGCGGCGCGGAGCCGAAGATGTTGGTGGGGGCGAACACGTCCTCGCGGACGCTGATCTCGGCGAGGATGTTGAGCCGCGCCATCGAGATCATCATGCCGATGAGATCGTCGAAGTAGCCGCGCATCCGCCGGTAGTTGGGCGCCACCCACGCGACGAAGGCGGGGGAGGACTCCAGCGGGTTCGGCAGGAAGTCGAGCAGCAACCCGCGGTCGGGAACCACCCACCACGTCCCGTGCTCGTCGTAGTAGCGCACGACCTCCACGCCCCGGTCAGGCGAGCCCTGGCCGAGGATGACCCCGCCACCCTCACGCTGCTGGCCGTCGAGGGCGTCGGCGTGCAGCGGGTAGATGCGCTTGAGCTCACGGAGCGGTACGCGGGAGAAGATGCCGAGGTCGGCCGGGTCGGACAGCGGCGACCACTGCGCGAGCGCGGTGTCGAGCGGGTGGTGGAAGGTCCGCGACGGGTAGGGGTGGCCCATGCGGGTCACCGGGTCGATGGTCGCCACCGAGAACCCGGCGGTCGGTAGCCACCGGGCGAGCTGGAGGTGGGCGAGCTCCAACTCGTCGGCGTCGTCGTAGGCCGCCACGATGCGGGCGCGCTTCTCGGCTGCCTTGAGCGGAGCTTCGGACGAGTCGGATGACCTGCCGGTGGAGGGGGCGTCGACCCGCAGCTCCGGCATCGCGCCGAGCCGGCCAGCGAGGGCGTCATGGGCATCGCGCAGGTAGTTGGCGATGGGCAGGTCGCCGGGGTCGTCCTTGCCGGCCTTGTCGCCGATGAGGGCTCGGACCGCGTCCTTGCCGCCGGAGATGACCTGCGATGTGCGGTACAGGTCGGGCAGGACTTGGTCGCGAGCCTCCTTGAGCTCCCCGACCCGCTCAAGTACGTCGCGAACGCCGCGCGGCACGAGCGTGGGGACCAACTGCCCGCCGCGCGGGATCAGCGTCGTCTCACCCATCAGAACCACCCTCCGCTGTCGTCGGACTCCACCCACGACTCACCCGCATGGATCATCCAGGCTGGGGTGTCGTCCTTGACCTCACTCGACTGCCGGCCGCCGCTCAGGGTGTCGATGTAGGTGTTGGCGAACCAGGCGGTCATCACCCGGTCGATGCGCCACTTGGTGGCCTGCTGGGTGCGGTCGGGGTCGTAGCCGACGTGCTCGCGGATGAAGGCGTCGACCGGCCCCTGCGTGTCGCCGTTGCCGTAGGGCAGGACGATGTGCTTGTTCACGTACAGCGGGTGCATCGAGGCGACGCCGATGCCGGCCGAGTGCTTGTTGCGACCCGTGGTGTGCCCATGAAGGAACACGCCGTTGTCGGAGCGCCACTTGGCGAACTCGCGCCGATTGACGTAGTCGGCCTGGAGGCCGTTGTCCTCCACCACCCACCGCCGCAGCCCGTAGGTGAGCAGCCACTGCTTGACCAGCTTCTCCCAGGCGTCCATCCCGCCGGCCATCTTCGGCATGTCGATGAGGTAGCGGACCGGGTTGTCGCGGCTCCAGGCCCACAGCTCGGCGATCTGGTGGCCGCCGGCCGACGGGTCGATGGAGCCGAGCAGCTCGTAGCCGGGCGGGAGGTCGAGTTGACCGAACACGCGGGAGCGGTCGAGGCACGCCTTCATCACGTCCTCGACGAACACGGTGATGCCGTCACCCTGCGGGCGGTTCAGGTAGCGCATCGAGACGATGGCCTCGCCCGAGTTGCGGAACTTCTTCTGGAGCTCGGGGTAGGGGAACTTCGCGGGCCACAACATGCAGTCGACGTGCGCCTTCTCGTCCTCGACGGGCAGCTCGCAGTCGTGCTCGTGGGCCGTCTCGACGATGGCGTTCCAGTCCTCGGCGCGCAGCAGGTGGTCGAGGATGTCCTGGGGGTGGTTGCGCGAGCCGATGCACAGCCACGCGGTGTGCGGCTCCTTGCGGGACTCGACCTCGGTGAGCAACCACTCCAGGTTCGACTGCCGGGAGCCGGGGGTGCGGGTCGAGTCGTAGTCCTCGATGTCGTCGGTGACGATGAAGTCGGCGTCGATGGACTGGAGCGTGCCGCCGCGGCCGATGGCGCGGAAGGTCGGCGCGCGCTGCACCATCGTGCGGATGCCGACCTCGAACTCGTCGTCGCGCCACGCCGCGCCGGAGCGGGAGGCGGGCTTGAAGCTGCCGCCCGGCCCGAGGAAGTCGCTGATGAGCTTCTCGTTGCGCTCCAGCTCGTCCTTGATGAGCGAGCCGGTCTCCTGCGCGATGGACTGGCTCTTGGACAGCCAGATGATGGCGATGTCGGGGTTGCGCAGGATGAGCCAGATGCACAGGTGG
>CAYSTY010000265.1:0-3899 GCA_964433685.1 uncultured Actinomycetota bacterium
TGTTCATCCAGCACACCAAGCTCAAGAACACCCTGCGCTGGATGATGGGCGAGGACCAGATCACCCACCTCGGCGTCGACTACTACGCCGACGACTACACCTCGGAAGCCTGACCCCGCCGAGGACCGTCGCGAGGGCCGGCACCTGGGACGGGCGACGCTGCGCACGCCGCGGTCCGCCCGTCGAGCACGCTGGAGTTGGTCATAGCCGCCGCCACCGTCCCCGCCGTCGCCACCGACCGCCGGTTCCGGCAGGACATCGAAGGTCTGCGCGCCGTCGCGGTCGTCCTCGTCCTGCTCTTCCACGCGGACGTGCCACGGTTCGCGGGCGGGTACGTCGGCGTCGACGTCTTCTTCGTCCTGTCCGGTTACCTCATCACCCGCCTGCTCCTGCTCGAGCGGGCGTCCACCGGGACGATCGCGCTCCCGTCGTTCTACGGACGCAGGCTCCGACGACTGCTGCCCGCGGCGGGGCTGGTCATCGTGGTCACGGTGGCCGCGTCCCGCCTCCTGCTGCCCCCGCTCCAGGTCGGGCCGACCGCGACCGACGGGCTCTGGGCCGCAGGTTGGCTCGCGAACGTGCGGTTCATCCGGGTGGGGCTCGACTACCTGGCCGGTGGTGGCGCCGAGTCGCCCCTGCTCCACTACTGGTCGCTGGCCGTCGAGGAGCAGTTCTACCTCCTCTGGCCGGCGGTGATCCTGCTGGTCGCCCGCGGCCGTCGCGGGGGCGAGCGGCGGGTCGGCTGGATGCTCGTCGCGGTGACCGCCGCGTCGTTCGCCGCATCCGTCGCCGTGACGCGGTCGAACCCGGTCCTGGCCTACTACGGCCTGCCCACCCGCGCGTGGGAGTTCGGCGTGGGCGCGATCCTCGCCCTGGCCGGGGTGCGCCAGGTGCGGCTGGCGCAGGTTCCACGGATCCTGCTCAGCTGGGGCGGGCTGGTGGCGGTCGTCCTCGCAGGTGTGACCTACACCCTCGCGACCCCGTTCCCGGGCTGGACGGCGCTGCTGCCGGTGCTGGGCACGGCGGCGGTCATCCTCGCGGGCGAGGGCGGGTACGCGGGCGGTGCCAACGTCCTGCTCCGGTTGGCGCCCCTGCAGCTGCTCGGGAGGCTGTCGTACGCCCTCTACCTGTGGCACTGGCCGGTGCTCGTGCTCGGGGAGCACGCCATCGGTCGGACGCCGACCGGCCTCGAACGGGCCGGGATGCTGCTGCTGTCCGGCGTCCTGGCCTGGGCCACGTTCCACCTGCTCGAGGATCCGGTACGGCGGGCACGGGTGCTGACCCGTCCCGGCCGGAGCCTGGTGTTCGGCGGCACGGTCGCGCTCGCCACCGCGGCGGTGACCGTGTCCATCGGTGTCACGACCCCGCGGGTCACCGGCACCGGGGAGGCCGTGCCGACGGCGCAGGTGTCCACCGAGGCGGCGTTGGTCGACCTGATCTCCACGTCGACGCGCGACGGTGACGAGCTGCCCGCATCCCTCCGCCCGCCCCTGGACGAGGTGGACGACGACCGGTCCACGATCTACGAGGACGGGTGCTTCGTCGGGTGGACCGATGCGGTCTCGGCGGGTTGCACCTACGGCGATCCGCAGGCCGAGCGCACCGCGGTCCTCTTCGGTGACTCGCACGCCGCCCACTGGTTCCCGGCGATCGAACGCGTCGCCGAGGAGGAAGGGTGGCGGCTGATCGTGCTGGCGAAGGCCAGCTGCCCGTCCATCGACGTGGTCGTGGTCCGGGGCGACGACCCCTACCCGACCTGCGAGCCGTGGCGGCAGGCGAGCATCGCCCGCGTGGCCGCGGAACGGCCCGACGTCGTGGTGCTCTCCAACGCGCGGACCTACCCGGCGTTGGCTCCCGACGGCTCGGAGCTCGACACCGACCGGAAGGTCCACCTCGTCGCGGGGCAGGCCCGGACGCTGGAACAGGTCGTGGACGCGGCACCGACCGCGCGCATCGTGCTGATCGGCAGCTCGGCCCGTCCGCGGTTCGACGTGCCGGCCTGCCTGGCGGACAACCTCGAGGACGAGTCGGCGTGCGACGCCCCCGCGGCCAGGGCGGTGGACCGCGAGCTGCTCGATCTCCAGCGGCGGGTCGCCGAGGACGGAGGGGCGAGGTTCGTGGACCCGACACCGTGGCTGTGCACCGACACGACGTGCCCAGCCGTGGTGGGCGACCATCTGGTGTACGCCGACGAGGACCACATCGCCGTGCCGTACAGCCGTGCGCTCGCGCCGGTCCTCGGGCCCTGGTTGACGGGGGCCGGGCTCCGCTGAGGTCAGCCGGCGCGCAGGCGTGGTGCCGGCGCGGGACCGGCGGGCCGGGCGGGGCCGGAGGTCGCGGTCACGAGGCGGTCGCGACCGCTGCGCTTGGCCTCGTAGAGCGCGGCGTCGGCGGTGCGCATCAGTTCGGAGGCGGTCCAGCCGCGTGGCGGCACCGCCGCCAGCCCCACGCTGACGGTGACCGCGACGGGCGCGTCGGCCTCCGCGACGGCCTCACGCAACCGTTCGCCGATGTCGATCGCGACCGCGCTGGTCGTGCCCGGCAGCAGGACGGCGAACTCCTCACCGCCGGTGCGTCCGACCACGTCGGAGGGACGGACCGTGCCGCGCAGCGCCTGGCCGATGGCCCGCAGCACGTCGTCACCGACGGGGTGGCCGTGGTGGTCGTTGACCTGCTTGAAGTGGTCGATGTCGAGCACGAGCAGGCTCAGCGCCTCCCCGCCGCGCGACCGGCGGGTCAGCTCGCGTTGCAACTGCTCGTAGAAGGCGCGGTGGTTGAGGCAGCCGGTCAACGCGTCCACCCGGGCGAGGTGTTCGAGGCGCTGGTTGGCGCGGTCGAGGTCCTCGCTGAGCGACAGCAGGCTCCGGGACGTGGTCGTCGCCACCCCGGCGGTGCAACCGACCGCCGCGATCCACATCAGCGCCGCGGGCAGCGCGAAGGTGCCCGACAGCACGGCAGCGCCCAGCAGGCACAGCACCGTCCAGGCGCCGTGCTTGATGACCGACCGTGGCGGGAACCCGATGGCGCCGGCCACCAGCGGCAGGAACACGATGGCCCCGTAGGGGGAGCCCATGCCCCCGTCCCAGGCGGCACCGGCGGCGACGAGCGCGGTCTGGACCCCTCCCCAGGCGTGCAGCACCCGGCTGGCGTAGCGGCGTCGGACCAGGCGTACGCGCGCTCCGACGATCATGATGCAGGTCACGACCACCGACACCGCCAGCACGCCCCACAGTGCCGCACGGTTGGGACGGTCGGGGGTCAGCAGCAGGTAGACACCGCAGGCCGTGGTCGCGAACGCGGATGCCAGCAGGCCCACCCTGACCACCTGGGCGCGCAGGTGCGCCGCTCCCGGCCGGCTGGTCCCCCTGCCCGCCTCCACTGGTCCGTTCGTGGCCTTCATCGTTCCGCTCCCCACCCATCCGGCACCCGCCGGTTCCCCGCTCACTGGGTGCCCATCGGCGCGCGGGGCGCACGCTCAAGGAGAAGCGCTCGACCCCGCCGGCGGCGGGGTCGAGCGGTGCCAGAGGCGGAGGACCTCGCTCGTCAGAGGATCCCGCCCTCGGTCATGCGCTGGTAGTCGAGCACCCGGTCGAGGGTCTCCTCGGCGACGCCGTCCTCGACCGCGACCTCGCGGAGGGTCTTGCCCTCCGCGTGTGCCTTCTTGGCCAGCCCGGCGGACCGCTCGTAACCGATCTCGGGCACGAGGGCGGTGACCTGCATCAGGGAGCGTTCGACGAGCTCAGGTCCCTGGTCGGTCGCCTCGGCGCCCGCGAGGCACTTGTCCACGAACACGCGCGCCACCGCGGCGATCAGCCGTTCGGACTCGATCACGTTGCGGGCCATGAGCGGGATCATCACGTTGAGCTCGAGCTCGCCCGACAGCCCGCCGACCGTGACGG
>CAYSTY010000266.1:0-3888 GCA_964433685.1 uncultured Actinomycetota bacterium
GCGTCCGGCGTCACTCGGTCTCGTAGGGCGTGCCGCCCGCTGCCGGCGGACGCAGACGTCCGATGAGACCTGCCACCACGAACAGGGTGACCACGTACGGGGCCGTGCGCAGCAGCGATGACGGCACGCCGGTGGACAGGATCTGCAGCGCGTCGGCGAACGCGGTGGCGAACCCGAACAGCAGTGCGGCCGCGAACGCGCCGACGGGGCTGTAGCGGCCGACGAGCATGGCCGCGAGGGCGATGAAGCCGCGACCACCGGTCATCTCGCTGCTGAAGCGCCCCACCGAGTCGAGGGTGAACCAGGCACCGCCCATCCCCGCCAGGACGCCACCGAAGAGCACCGCCATCCAGCGGGTGCGGTTGACCTTGATGCCGACGGTGTCGGCGGCGCGTGGCTTCTCGCCGACCGACCGCAGCCGCAGGCCCCACCGCGTGCGGAACAGCCCGAACTGCAGCCCGATGACCAGGACCAGCATCGAGTAGCCGAGCGGCGTCAACCGGAACAGCAACGGTCCGACGAACGGGATCTCGCTCAGCACCGGGATCGGGATCGCGCTGAACCGGATGGGACGGTTCAGCTCCGGGTTGCCGGACAGGATCTGGGTGTCGAGGAACGAGGTGATACCGGTCGCGAGGACGATGAGCACGACCCCGACCACGATCTGGTCCGCCTTGAACTTGATGCTCAGCCCCGCCAGCATCCAGGCGAACAGCACGCCGGCAGCCATCGCACCGAGCAGCCCGTACCAGGGGCTCCCGGCGACGCTGCCGATCACCGCGCCGGCGAAGGCGCCGGCGAGCAGCTGGCCCTCGATGGCGATGTTGATGACGCCGGCCCGTTCGCACAGGACACCGACGAGCGCACCGAAGGCGATGGGGGTCGTCGCCGAGATGGTGCCGCGCAGCAGACCCACCAGTGAGGCGGTCTGACCGTCGACGGCGTACGCGAGGTAGGCCAGGACGAACAGGCCCGACGCCAGCCCGACGAAGATGACCTCGCGTCCGCTGACGCGGTGGGTGAACAGCGCAGCGGCCACCGCCACCAGCAGGATGCCGATGACCACCAGCAGGGGTGCGACGGGGACCACGAGGTCGGGCAGCGTCGCCGCGGTCTGACCGGCGTTGAGCAGGAAGGTCGCCTCGCCCTCGACGTTGGGCAGCAGCCCGGCGAAGGTCAGGACGGCCAGGAACAGGGTGAAGAACGAGAAGCGCCGCTCGCGGCGTGCCTGTGCGGCGGTGAGGATGCCGCCGGTGGACGTCGTCGCCGTCACGGTCGCCGCGCTCACGAGCCCCACCCCTTCGAGACCTGGCCGGTGGCGAGGTCGGTCGCCTTGATCCGGTACAGCGCGCGGACCAGACCCGGCGCTGCGATGAACACGATGATGAACGCCTGGATGACCACCACCAGGTCGAGGGAGGTGCCGGTCTGCGCCTGCATCGCCCGGCCGCCCGACTTGAGCGCCCCGAACAGCAGCCCGGCAGCGACCGTGCCCCCGACGCTGCCGCGACCGAGGAGGGCGACGGTGATGCCGTCGAAGCCCAGCCCCGCCGAGAACCCGTCGGTGATGCGTCCCTGGATGCCGAGGATCTCGGCCGCGCCGGCGGCACCCGCCATGGCGCCACCGAGCGACATCGCCACGATGATGGCCCGGTTGGGGCTCATGCCGGCCGCCGTCGCTGCGCGCGGGTTGGAGCCGACCGCGTTGAGCTCGAAGCCGGTGGAGCTGCGTTCGAGCAACCAGAACACCACGAGGGCCAGGACCAGCACCAGGATGATGCTGATGTTGATCCGGTAACCCTCCAGCCCGGGGAACCGTGGGAAGCGCGCGCCGGCCTCCATGGGCTTGGAGATGGGGTCGCTGCGGTCGGGGTTGCGCACGAAGCTCGTGGTCAGGGCCCAGGAGGTGACCAGCATCATGGTGTTGTTGAGCATGATGGTGGAGATGACCTCGTGCGCCCCGGTCCGTGCCTTGAGGACACCCGGGACCCAGCCGAGGAACGCCGCGGCGGCCAACCCGGCGAGCACCGCCAGCGGCAGGTGGATGATGGTGGGCAGCCCGCTGAGGGTGAACCCGGCGATGCCCGCACCGAGACCGCCGGCGATGACCTGACCCTCGGCGCCGATGTTGAACAACCCGGCACGCAGCGGGATCGCGACGGCCAGACCGGTCGCGATCAGCGGTGTCGCGGCGACGAGCGTCTCCGAGAGCTGTCCGAGACCGCCGAGGGAGCCCGAGATCAGGGCCCGGTAGGAGCTGATGACCGCGTCGCTGGCGGCGGCGAGGAAGTCGCTCGGACGCGCCGTGATGTAGCTCAGCGCCTCGCGTGCTGCGTCGTCGGAGAGGACGACCACGATGGCGCCGAGCACGAGCGCGCTGAGGAACGCGAGCAGCGTGACGACCACGCTCGTACCCGTGATCGCCGCCACGAACCGCTGCGTCGCGCTCTCGCCGAGGTTGTGCTTCGGGGTGTCGCGTTCCCGCTCCGCGGCGGCGGCGATCTCGGCCTCGGCGACCGCGGCGTCCTCGGGCTTGCGGGGCGTCGGGGGCAGCGCGCCGTCGGGCGTGGGCGGATCCTGGTTCCCGTCCGGGGTGTGCTCGCTCATCGACCGCCCTCCCCGACCTGGTCGGGATCGGCACCGGCCATCATCAACCCGATGGCATCCTTGGAGTACGCACCGGCCGGGAACGGCCCGACCAGCTTCCCACGGAACATCACCGCGATGCGGTCGGCCAGCGCGAGGACCTCGTCGAGCTCGGAGGACACCAGCAGCACACCGGTGCCCTCGTCGCGCTTGGCGACGATCGAGGCGTGGATGTGCTCGATCGAGCCGACGTCGACGCCACGGGTGGGCTGGGCGGCGACGAGCAGCTTCAGCGGACGGTGGAACTCGCGGGCGACGACGACCTTCTGCTGGTTGCCGCCCGACAGCGTGCCGACGGGCGTGTCGACCGACGGCGTCCGGACGTCGAAGTCGGCGACCTCCTGCACCGCGTGGTCGTGGATGGCCCGGAAGTCGAGCGAACCGCGGCGTGCGAACGGCGCGGCGTCCCACTGGCTGAGCACGAGGTTCTCGGCGACGCTGAAGTCACCGACCAGCCCCTCACCGTTACGGTCCTCGGGCACGTGCCCGACGCCACCGCGCAGGACCTCCTTGCGCGAGCGACCGGCGATGGAGCGGCCACCGATCGCGATGGTCCCCTCGAACCCGGGCGCGAGCCCGGTCACCGCGTCGACGAACGGGGTCTGGCCGTTGCCCTGGACCCCGGCGATCGCCACGATCTCACCGCGGTGGACCTGCAGGTCGACACCGTCGACGATGGCGCGCCCGTCCGGGTCGCGGACGACCAGCCCCTGGACGTCGAGCGCCAGCTCGCCGGGTGCGGCGGCCGCCTTGTCGACCACCAGGTCGACCGGGCGACCCACCATCAGGTCGGCGAGCTCCTGCTCGGTGGCCGTCCGAGGGTCGGCTGTCCCGACGATCGCGCCGCGTCGCAGCACGCTCACGCGGTCGGCGATCTCGCGGTGTTCGCGCAGCTTGTGGGAGATGAAGATGACCGACCGGTCCCCCGCCGCGACGAACGCGCGGATGGCCTCGAACAGGTCGTCGGCCTCCTGCGGGGTCAGCACGGCGGTCGGCTCGTCGAGGATGAGCAGGCGCGCGTCGCGGTACAGCGCCTTGACGATCTCGACGCGCTGCTGCAACCCGACCGGCAGGTCCTCGATCAGCGCGTTCGGATCGATGGGCAGACCCGCGTCCTCGGCGACACGGCGCACGGCCTCCGCGGCCGCGCGACGGTCGAGCCGGCCGAGGCCGGAGGTCAGCTCGACACCGAGGGTGACGTTCTCGGCGACGGTGAAGACCGGCACCAGCATGAAGTGCTGG
>CAYSTY010000267.1:0-3868 GCA_964433685.1 uncultured Actinomycetota bacterium
GGTGAGGACCTCTGGTTCGAGCTGCAGCTCAAGGACGCGTGGGTGTGGGACATGTACCGCCCCGCCCGGTTCCTCAAGGACGTGCGGGTGCTCACCTTCCGCGACGTGAACGTGGAGGAGCTCGCGCACGAGGACCAGGACCTCCCGGACTTCATGAGCGACTAGGACCGTCGGCCCGACGAGCAACGAGGCAGACCGTGGGTTTCAACGCCACCCGCCGCTACCGCGACGACAAGCGCAACGACATCTGGCTGCTCGTCGTGGCGATCGTGGTCCTCGGTGCCGGGCTGCTGTGGGGCTTCGGCGTCATCTGACCCGGAGCGACCACCCGGCCCGGTTCACGCCGACGTCCCCCGACCCCGACGTCCCCCGACCCCGTGGGGGTCCGCTCAGGGTCGTCCCCCATGTCGGTCGCCTCGCGCCGTCCGTAGCGTCACCGACGAGCACCCGATCGGCGGGTGCAGGCACGTTCGGAGGCGTCCGTGGTCGCGATCAGGCCCGCCTGGCCCGTGGTGGCTGGTGCGCTCGGCCTCGTGGCGGTGTGGTCGCTGCTGCGGGTGGCCGGCATCGAGGAGGCGGGCGGTGCGCTCGGGTCCGTCGACCCGCGCACCTTGGTCGCCGCAGCGGTGCTCGAACTGGTCGCCATCGCCAGCCTGGCGCAGGTCTACCGCGCCACCTTCCGCGTCAGCGGCGGCCGGATCGACAGCCGCGAGGCAGCGGTGGTCGGGCTCGGCGCGGTCTCCCTCACCCAACTGCTCCCCGGGGGTGGGGTGGCCGGCGGGATCTACGCCACGCGCCGGCTCGTTCGCGCCGGCGCGGATCCGGTCGCGGCCACGGCGACCGTCCTGCTCACCGGCGCGGTGACCCTGGGCACGCTGGCGTTGATGGTCACCCTGGCGGCCACCGTGGGTGCGCTGTCGTCGCCGGGCTACCTCTGGCACGCCGTCGCCGGCGCGGTGGCGGTCACGGTCATGGTCGGTGCGATCGCAGCGTTGCGCCTCGTGCTCGGACGCGACCAGGTCCGCGCCCGGGCGGTGACGTGGCTGCGGGGTCGCCACCGTGGCGGTCGGCTGGCCGCGTCGCTCGCGGACGACCTCGAGACCCACCGCGAGCTGTTGCGCCGGCCGGCCGTGCTGCTGCCCTCCGGTGGGTGGGCCGCGGCGAAGTGGGCCGCCGACCTCGCCGTCCTGGCCCTGTTCGTGCACGCGCTGGACGTGGGGGTGCCGCTCCTCGGTGTCGTGGTGGCCTACGCCGTGGCCAACCTGCTCAACGGCTTGCCCCTGACCCCCGGCGGGCTCGGCGTCGTCGAGGTCGGTGCCGTCGGCACGCTGGTCGCCTTCGGTGGCGCACCCGCCCTCGCGACCGTCGCCGTCCTCGGCTACCGGGCGATGGCGATCGGGTTCCCGCTGCTGCTCGCGGTCCCCGTCGTCGGCGGTGACCTCCGCCGCCGACGTCGCGACGCGGACCTGCAGGTCGTGTCGTGACGGGGCCGTTGGCGCTGGTCGGTGGCAGCGAACACACCCCTCCCTGCGCCACGACCGACCGCGCGCTGCTGCGGTCGACGGCCGCCGACCGTCCCGTGGTCGCCGTGCTGCCGTTCGCGTCGTCGGTGCGCACCCGCGCCAGGACGGTCGGGCGAGCGCTCGAGTGGTGGTCGTCCCTCGGGGCGGTGCCGCTCGTCGTGGCGCCCGAAGCGGGGGAGCGTTCCCGCGTGGTCGAGCACGCCGATCTGATCGTGCTCACCGGCGGCGTCCCCGACCGTCTCCACGACCGCCTCCTCGGCACACCCCTGTGGTCCCAGGTCGTGGCGCGGTGGCGCGCAGGAGCCGTGCTGAGCGGGTCGTCGTCAGGTGCCATGCTGCTCGGCTCGGTGCGGCAGTCGGTCCGGGCCCCCTTCCCGGTCGTGCCGGCCGCGGGGCTCGTGCCGGGGGTCGCGGTCGCGCCGCACCACCAACAGCCCGCCCCCCGGTCCCTGGCCACGTGGCGGTCCCAGACCCACCCCCACCTGACGATCGTGGGACTCGACGACGCGACCGCGCTCGTCGGCTGGGCCGGGGCGGTCACGGCGTCGGCGAGGTGGCAGGTGTTCGGGCCGGGCCGTCTCACCGTCCGCCGCGGCCTGTTCACGCGCACCTACCACGACGGCGAGGTCGTGGCGGCGCAGACCCTCGGGCTGTGGACGCCGCTGGGATCGCAGGACGCCGAGGACGAGGTGCATCGCGGACCGCTGGCAGGTTCTCCACAGGCGTCCTGAGGTCCGGACGAGCTCCGTCGGCGGACGCTCGTAGCGTGCCCGGCATGGACCCCACGACGACGCACCGATGCCCCCTCGACCCCGCTCGGGTCGGCGCTCCGCCGGTGACCTTGGGTGCGTTCGGCGAACGCCTCGCGGCCGCCCACCTCGAGTCCGACGGCTGTGAGATCGTCGCACGCAACTGGCGCCTGAGCGCCGGTGAGCTGCGCGGCGAGCTCGACCTGGTCGCGGTCGATCCCGCGGCCGGCGCCGTCGTGGTGTGCGAGGTCAAGACGCGGCGCGACGCGGCGCGGTTCGGTGGCGCGCTCGCGGCCATCCCCCCGCGGAAGGCGGCGCGTCTCCGCGCGCTGACGGCCGCCTTCCTCCGTGAGGCGCGGTTGCCCTACCCGCGTGTGCGCCTCGACGTGATCGCCGTGGACCTCGGACGTGACCCGGTCCTCACGCACGTGGTGTCGGCGCTGTGAGCCGGCCGGTCGCCACCGTGCACGGCATCGCCCTCGTCGGGCTCGAACCTCGGCCGGTCCGGGTCGAGGCGGTGTGCACCTCCGGGTTGCCCACCACCCGGCTGATCGGTCTGCCGGACACCGCGGTGCGTGAGGCGGCGGACCGCGTGCGGACCGGCGCGCTGCGCAGCGGCGCCAGCTGGCCGAAGGACAAGCTCGTGGTCAACCTCGCGCCTGCGGACCTACCGAAGGTCGGGACGGGCTTCGACCTGAGCATCGCGCTGGCGGTGTTCGGTGCGTCCGGGCAGGTCCCGGCCGAGGAGCTCCGCGGCGTCTTCGCCATCGGTGAGGTCGGTCTCGACGGCAGCGTCCGGGCGGTCCCCGGCGTCCTGCCGGCCGCCGCGGGCGCCCGGGACCACGGCGCGACGACGCTGTTCGTCCCCGAGGCAGCCGGTCCGGAGGCGGCGCTGGTCGAGGGCATCCAGGTCGTCCCGGTCACCGGCCTCGCCGAGCTGGTCGCGGTCCTGCGCGGCGAGGCCCCGTCACGCCGGTGCCTGCCGACACCGCCGACCGAGGACGCGCGGGTGGAGGACCTGCGCGACGTCCGTGGCCAGGCGGTCGCCCGCCGTGCCATCGAGGTCGCGGCGGCGGGGGGCCACCACGTCCTGCTGTCGGGGCCGCCGGGGTGCGGCAAGACCATGTTGGCGCGTCGGTTGCAGGGGCTCCTGCCGCGGCTCGCCGTGGACGAGGCGCTCGAGGTCGCCGCCGTCCGATCCCTCGCGGGGGAGCGCCGGCCCGACGAACCGCTCTCGCTGTCGCCACCCCTGCGTGAGCCGCACCACACCGTCTCGGGTGCCGGCCTGATCGGTGGAGGTACGGGCATCCCCCGTCCCGGTGAGCTCGCGCTCGCCCACCGCGGGGTGCTGCTGCTCGACGAGCTGCTCGAGACGCCGCGCTGGGTGCTCGACGCGCTCCGGCAGCCGCTCGAGCGCGGGGAGGTGGTCATCACCCGCTCCCGTGCCACGGTCCGCTACCCCGCATCGGTGGTGCTCGTCGCCGCCACCAACCCCTGCCCGTGCGGCCACCTCGGCAGCACGACCCGTGCGTGCAGCTGCCGGCCCGATCGCGTCGAGAGGTACCGGTCCCGCCTCTCGGGCCCCCTCCTCGACCG
>CAYSTY010000268.1:0-3849 GCA_964433685.1 uncultured Actinomycetota bacterium
CGCCGAGCACGGAGCCGGCCTCGACGGAGGCGAGCTGGTGGGGGTCGCCGAGCAGCACGACCCGCGCGTCGGTCCGCACGGCGCCGAGCAGGCGGGACAGGAGGGTGAGGTCGACCATCGACGTCTCGTCCACGATCACCACGTCGTGCGGCAGCGGGTGGCCGGGGCCGTGCCGGAACCGCCGTCCCGACCCGCCGAGGCTGCCGAGCAGGCGGTGGAGCGTCGTGGCGGTGGCGTCGCGGAGGCGGTCGTCGTGCGGACCGGCGGCGGCCCGCAGCGACTCGGTCAGTCGGGCGGCGGCCTTCCCCGTCGGGGCGGCGAGGGCGATGGCCGGGGGGCGGGTGCCGAGCGCGTCGGCCTGGCCGTCGAGGAGCCGCAGGATCCGGGCCACGGTCGTGGTCTTGCCCGTCCCCGGCCCGCCGGCGATGACGGTCAGGTGTCGGGTCACGGCGAGCACGGCGGCGACCTGCTGGCGGTCCGGCGCGACCTCCTCGGCCGGCGGGAGGCCGGCGGCGGCGCGTGCCGCCGCGGCGGTGGCACGGTCCGCGTCGAGGTCGGCCCGGAGCCGGTCGGGGTCGACGTCGGCGACCGGGCGTCGCGCTCGGGCGTCGAGGGCACGGGCGACGTGACGTTCGTGGCGCCAGTAGCGGTCGAGGTAGAGCCGGGTACCGGCCAGGACCAGGGGCGGGACGTCACGGCCGGCGTCGTCGGCGGGGGCGAGGTCGGTGGGATCGCGTAGGACGACCAGCGCGGACGCGGCGAGGGCGGCGCACCACGCGGCCGGGTCGGGCCAGGGCAGGGCGTCGACCGGATCGTCGTCGGCACCCACCGTGGGGCGGCGGTCCTCGGCCGTCTCGGCCACGACCGTGCCGCGCACCGTCGCCAGGTCGACGCACACGTGCTGGCGTCGGGGCGCCCGGACCGCGAGCGCGGCGCCGAGCAGCACGTCGGGGTCGGCGTCGTCGAGCAGCCGCGCGAGCGCCGCTGCGACGTGGACGTCCGCGGGCGCGAGGACGCCCGCCTCGACGTAGGGGGCCAGAGCGGGTGGTGGCGCGCTCACCCGCGGTCCGGACCGTCGGTCGTCGACCTCCGTCCGCGCCAGCACGGACGCGACGGCGGCGGTCCCGACCGCCGGCGCGTGGGGCGGGAAGGGGAGGGGGACGTCGCTCACCAGGTCACCTCCCGGCCGTCGAGCAGGTCGGACAGGTCGGTGATCAGCCGTGCCGGCGGTCGCCACGCGAACACGCCGAACGGCGCCCCGTGGAGGTGGGGGGTGTCCGGACCGATCATCCCGCGCAGGAACAGGTAGAGGGCGCCCCCGAGGTGGCGGTCGGGTGCGTAGCCGGGGAGGCGCCAGCTGAGGTAGCGGTGCAACGCCACCTGGTAGAGCAGCGCCTGGAGCGGGTAGTCGTGCTCGACCATCGCCCGGGTGAGCGCCGCCGGACGGTGGTCCCACGCGGTGGGCGCATCCGGCCACGCCAGCCGGTTGGTCTTGTGGTCGGCCACCAGGTAGCGGTGTCCGCCGGCCCCGTCGGGGACGCGCAGGGTGAGGTCGATCGCGCCGGTGAGGTAGCCGCGCAGGTCGAGGTGGTAGCCGGGCGCGCGGAGCCGGCCGGCGTACCCGACGGTCCGCAGCGGATCGTCCGCCGGCAGACCGCCGTCGGCGGGGGCGCGGTCGAGCAGGTCGGCGAGCCGGCCGAGGTCGACCTGGGCGCCGTCGCGACGTCCGCGGTCCCCACCCGCGAGGGGCAGCTCGAAGGTGAGCTCGTCGAGCCGGTCGGCGCGGGACAGGTCGGCGAGGTGGCGGGTCCGGGAGCCGTCGGCGACGGTCCCCGCCAGCGGTCCGAGCGGCGAGCGGATCGCGGCGACCAGGCCGGGGACGAGGACGTCGACGTCGACGGCGACCTCGTGGTGGCGCCGTTGGACGTCGAGGTGGCCGGCGACCTCGGCGTGGAGGTCGGCTGCTCGGAAGTCGACGTGCTCGAGGACGGCGTGGACGAGCGTCCCGAAGGCGGCCCCGCCGCGGACCTCGCCGAGCGGGACCGGGGTGGCGCGCAGGGCGCGTTCCCGCGGGGCGAGCGCGTCGCCGCCGTCGGTCGCGACCGTCAGCGCGTCCGCCGACGCCGGTTCGTCGTCCTTGACGGTGACCTCCGGTTCGGTGCCCACGCCCCCGTGGTGCGGGGCGTGCCCGGTGGCCAGCAGCTCGGCGCGACGGGTGATGCCGGTGTACGAGGTGCGGTGCCAGGCCCGATCGAGGGCGCGTTCGAAGCGGCGCACCGCGAGGGTGGGGACCTCGCCCCGGGTGTCGTCGGACCAGGGGCTGGCGGGGAGCTCCTCGGGCACCTCGGTGACGGCCGCCTCCACGTCGGCGAACCGCGCCCGTAGGGCGGCGGTCACCTCGGCGGGGGGTGGGACGGCGGCCTTGCCGTGGAGGGCGACGCTGCCGTCGGGCTCGCGGAACAGCAGGCGCGCGAGCGCGGAGCTGTCGCTGCCGCCGATCCGTGCCCACCACACCACGGCGCGGTGCTTGGCGCGGGTCAGCGCGACGTAGGCCAGCCGCAACCCCTCACCGACCGCTTCGACCTCGGCGGCCTGCTTGTGGTCGGTGTAGCCGGAACGGTCCGTGGGACCGAGGTCGATCAACCGGCCGTCGCCGTCCGGGTCGTTCAGCAGCAGCGGCACGCTGGCGCCCCGGCCGGGGCTGAACAGGTACGGCGCGAGGACGATGTCGAACTCGAGCCCCTTGCTGCGGTGCACGGTGAGGATCTGCACGGCCTCGTCGTCGGATTCGAGCCGGCGCGCCTCCTCCTCGGGCGGGAGGGAGCCGTCGTCGGCGTCGCTGCGGCGGGCGAGCAGCCACGAGCGCAGCGCCGTGACGCCGCGCTCGTCGTGCAGTTCGGCGGCGTGCAGGAGCTGGCCGACGTGGCGCAGGTCGGTCAGGCGACGTTCCCCGCCGACGGTGCGCAGCAGCCGGTCGGCGACCCGTGTCTCGGCCACCACGGTCCGCTCCAGGGTGGCGACGCCGTGATCGCGCAGCACCGCCGCCCAGCGGTGGAGCTGGTCGTGGAGGCGGTCCCAGCGCTGTTCGTCGTCGGTGGCCAGGTCCGTTGCGGTCCAGCCGCCCCAGGCCGAGACGGCGTAGCGGCGGGCGCGCATCTGGTCGGCGGGGCGTTCGAGGGCGTCGAGCAGCCAGCGCCAGTCGTCCGCGGCGTCGGTCCCGAAGACGCTGCCGACGCCGTTGACCACCGACGGGACGTCCACGGTCCGCAGGGCACGCTGGACCTGTGCCGCTTCCGCGTTGGTCCGCACCAGGACCGCCAGCTGCCGCGGTCGCAGGGGGCGACGGTCGGTCCCGATGCGGACCGAACGCAGGTGTTCGACCACGACGGCCGCGACGTCGTCGGCGACGTGCTGGCGGACCGCGGGCGCACCGCTGCCGCCGGGGACCGTGCCGACGACGCGCAGGTGCAACGGTTGTGGCCGAACCTCGTCGTGGAGCGCGGGACCCTCGTCCCCGGCGACGGGCGCAGCGCCCACACGGCGGAAGCGGATGCGGTCGTCCCCGAACCGCGTGCCGTCGAGCAGCGGCTCGAGGGCGCGCAGCAGCGGCGCGTCGGTCCGCCAGTTGGTCCCGAGGGTGCGCTGCTGGTCGGCGGCTTCGGTGGCGCGCAGGTAGGTGGCCACGTCCGCGCCGCGGAAGGCGTAGATGGCCTGCTTCGGGTCGCCGATGAGCACCAGCGCCCGTGCCGGGTCCTGCGGGTCGGTGAAGGCCCGCGACAGGATGTCCCACTGGATCGGATCGGTGTCCTGGAACTCGTCGACCAGCGCCCAGCGGTAGCGGTCGCGCAG
>CAYSTY010000269.1:0-3789 GCA_964433685.1 uncultured Actinomycetota bacterium
TCGCTGGGTGAGACCTCCAGCACCGCTCCCGGGGGGTCCGGCGACCGAGGCCGTCTCGGTCGCGCTCCCGGAGCGTCGGGCGGGACGAGTCCCCGACCGGCGCAGGTGGCGGTGCTCGGCGTGGATTCCGCTAGGGGATCCAGCGCTCCGGCCTAGCGGCCGAGCACCTCCAGGGTCCCGTGATGATGGCTACTGCTCAACGGACCACCTCCTTCCTCTGGTCGCGCGAGCGAACCACAACTCGCCCCCACGTGCACGCCCCCGGGGGGCACCTGCGCTCCCGCTTGGCGGGGGCCGCACACCTGCTGGTACCGTTCGCCGCCGCGCGACCTCGGTCGCGCCCCCGGGCGCGTAGCTCAGTGGGAGAGCGCTGCCTTCACACGGCAGAGGTCAGAGGTTCGATACCTCTCGCGCCCACCGACCCGGTCACGACGACCCCCGTCCACGGCGCGAGCCGCCACCGGACGGGGGTCGTCGACGTCTCGCCCCGGCGCATCCGGTCGCGTCCCCGACGCCCGGTCGCGTCCCCGGCGCACGGTCGCGGGGGACGCCCGTCGGCGCGGACCTGGTGCGACCGTGCGGACCTGGCGCGACACGGCTGCACCGGACGCGTCCCCGACGCACGGTCGCGTCCCCGACGCACGGTCGCGGGGGACGCCCGCCGGTGCGGACCTGGTGCGACCGTGCGGACCTGGCGCGACACGGCTGCACCGAACGCGGTGCGTTCGGTGCGATACTGGTCGGTACGTGAGCGGCCGGAGGTGCCGCACGGACGTGAGGCAGCGACGTGGAGCGGCGACGGTGGCGGTGGGCACGGCGGATCGGCGGCGGCGCGTTGGCGCTGCTGCTCGTGCTGGTGGTCGTGTACGCCCTGCTGCCCAAGGGACCGCGCGACCCGATGGACGTCACCTCGTCGAAGGGTGAGAGCCGTTCGCTCGCCACCGGGACCCGTGACGCGGTCGTCGCCGGCACCCCGGCGGCCGCCGCGGTCATGCGTGACGTGCTCGACGCCGGCGGCAACGCGGCCGACGCCGCGGTCGCGGGTCTGTTGGCCCTGAACGTCACCTTCGGCGAGGCCGCCAGCTTCCCGGGGGTGGCGCCGCTGCTCCACCACGACGGCGCCACCGGGACGATCAGCAGCTACGTCGGTGCCGGCACCGCGCCGGCGGCGGCCACGGCGGCCGCGTTCCGTGAGCGCGGTTGGGACTCGGTCCCCGAGATGGACATCTGGGCCCAGCTGCTGCCCGCGTCCCCGGACGTGGCGATCGCGCTGCTCGACGAGCACGGTTCCATGAGCTTCGGTGAGCTCGCCGCTCCCGCCATCGAGCTCGCCCGTGACGGGTTCCCGGTCCACGAGGTGATGGCGTCCAACCTCGACTTCTCCCTGGTCGAGCGCATCGGCTTCCAGTTCCTGCTGCCCACCAACGCCCAGGAGTTCACCAAGGGGGAGTGGTGGCGGCCGATCCACGTGGGCGATCGCTTCACCCGGCCGCTGCTGGCCGACACCTTCGACGGGCTCGCCGCCGCCGAGCGGGCCGTGCTCGACGCGGGCGGGACCCGCGAGGAGGGGCTCGCCGCCGTCCGCGACCACGTCTACGAGGGCCCGATCGCGGAGGCCATCCTCGAGCTGCACGACGAGGAGGACGGGTTGTTCACCGCCGCGGACCTGGCCGGCTACGCGGGCGGTTGGGAACCGCCGCTCGAGGGCACCTTCCGCGACCACCGCGTGCTCAGCAACGGCACCTGGTCGCAGGGCATCGCGGTGCCGATGGTGCTGCAGGTGCTCGAGGCCGGCGGCGACCTCGACGCGCTCAGCTGGGGGTCGGTCGAGCACGTCCACACCGTGATCCAGGCCATCGACCTGGTGATGGCCGACCGGGAGGCGTACGTCGCCGACACCACCAGCGACGAGGTGGTGGAGGAGCTGCTCAGCGCGGAGCACGCGAGCCGCCGTGCGGCGGCCATCGGCGAGGCCGCGGGGGACGGTCCACCCCCGCCCGGGGCGCTCGACAGCGCGCCCGTGCCCGACACCGTCCGCTCCGCGGCGGCGCAGGCGAGGACGGCCGGCCGCCACACCCCGCAGCCGCTGGTCGGCAAGGACACCACCCACCTCGCCGTCGTCGACGCGGACGGCAACGCCGTGACCATCACGCCGAGCGACTTCCCTCTGACGCCGATGGTGCCGGGGACCGGTCTGAACCTCGGGAACCGGATGAACCAGTTCCGGCTCGAGGAGGGTCACCCGAACGAGCTCGCACCGGGCAAGCGTCCGCGGATCACCCCGCACGCGGTCGCGGTGGAGGAACCGGACGGTGGGGTCCTCCTGCTCGGCACCCCGGGCGGGGACGTGCAGGCGCAGACCAACGTGCAGGTGCTGCTCAACGTGCTGGTGTTCGGGATGGACCTGCAGGAGGCGGTCGAGGCGCCGAGGTTCCGGTCGCTCAACTTCCCGAGCTCGTTCGCCCCGCACGATGTGGAGCCGGGCACGATCGAGTTGGAGGCCGACCTCCACGACCGTCTCGCCGACGACCTGTCCGCCCTCGGCTACGAGGTACGCCGTCTCGAACGGTGGGACCACGAGCTCGGTGGGGTCGGTGCCGTCCGTCGCACCGCCGACGGACGCGTCGAGGCCGCCGCCGACCCGCACGAGTCCACCACCGCCTCGGTCCGCTGAGGCAGGGCCCGGCGGGTCTCGTCAGGCCGGGTCGTGGTCGGGGCCGCTCAGGACCTCGAGCCGGTCGATCTCGATGCGTCGCCCCTCGTCCTCGCGGAAGGTGAAGCGGCCCGTCACCTCGACCTCGGCGCCGAGGTGGGGGCTGACCTGCGACTCGGGGACGAGCTCGACGCGGTGCTGGTCGGCGTCCTCGATCCAGTAGTGACGCGGCTCGTCGTAGGTGCGGACGGTGCCGCTGGCGGTGACGACCTGACCGTCCCGGTCGGTCTGCTCCTCGACGAGCTGGACGAGCTCGACCCGGGTGGGCTGTGGTGCGCCGCCGCCACCGAAGCAGCCACCGAGCAGCGCCACGCCGGCCACGACGGCTACCAGCCGAGCTCGGGCGAGGGGGCGACGCACCGGATCCCTCCGACGGCGGGTGTCACCGGACCGTAGCGGTCGGCCCCGCCGGACCGCGGTGCGCGCGCACGGCACACCCTCGCGTCGCGGGCAGGTGCGCGGTCGCGGGTGGCGAACCACCTCGGAGCACGTGTCGATCGTCCGCTCGTCGCGACCGAGGACCTCCCGATGCGATCGTTCCGACGCACCCGTCCGCTGCCGCTCGTGGTCACGGTCGCCCTGGCAGCCAGCGTGCTGCTCGGTGCCGCCGACCCCGCGCCGGACCCGCGGCTCGCGGGACTCGAGGACCTGCCGGACCTGCTCGCCTACGGCATCCAGGGTGAAGGGCCGGAGCGCGTCGACCACCTCGATCTGCGCGAGGGGGTGGTGGCGCCCACCGCCGCGCAGCTCGCGACCGCCGAGCGGCTCGGCGCCGAGGTCCGGTGGAACCACTTCGGGACCCCCGAGGTGCTCTTCGCCGGTCCGAGCCTGCTGTCAGGTCCGAGCGACGGGGACCCGGTGGACGTGGCCCGCGCGTTCGTGTCGACCCACCAGGGGCTGTTCAAGCTCACCTCGGACGCGATCGCCGCGCTCGACGTGGAGCGGGTGTCGCCCCTGTACGACGCACCCGACCTCGTCCGCGTGTACCGCGACCACGCGGAGCCGGAGAACCCCGATGTGGCGACCGTGGTCACCTTCCGGCAGCGGTTCGGTGACCTGCCGACCGTCGAGGAGGG
>CAYSTY010000270.1:0-3761 GCA_964433685.1 uncultured Actinomycetota bacterium
GACGGCTACCGCTACGCGGACGGCGACACGCAGGCCGACATCGACCCGGCGCGTGCGGGCCGCCTGCACATCCTCGAGGTCCAGCGCCTCATCCGGTTCTCACCGAAGGCGGTCATCGCGGTCGTCCCCGGGTGGGCGGCCGGTGGCGGGCACTCCCTCCACGTGACCTGCGACCTCACCCTCGCCTCCCGCGAGCACGCGAGGTTCAAGCAGACCGACCTCGACGTCGCGTCCGTGGACGGCGGGTTCGGGTCGGCCTACCTCGCCACCCAGGTCGGCCAGAAGTTCGCCCGCGAGATCTTCCTGCTCGGCGACGAGTACTCCGCCGAGGACGCCCACCGGATGGGCATGGTCAACCGGGTGGTCGACCACGCCGAGCTCGAGGCCACGGCGCTCGACTGGGCCGCCCGCATCGGCGGGAAGTCCCCGACGGCCCTGCGTATGTTCAAGTTCGCCATGAACCTGCCCGACGACGGCCTCATCGGCCAGCAGGTGTTCGCCGGCGAGGCGACGCGCCTGATCTACGGCACCGACGAGGCACAGGAGGGCCGTGACAGCTTCCTCGAGAAGCGCGCCCCGGACTGGTCCGGCTTCCCGTACCACTACTGATCGGGGTGCCCGGCCGTGCTCGGTCCGGCGGGTCGAGGTACGGTCGACCCATGGTGAGCGCGGAGCGAGTGCCACGATCCCCGCAGGTTCCGACCACGGGGGATGACGAGCTGCACCGTCTCACCGAGGACCTGCTGGCGATGGACCTCGACGACCGTCTCGAGACGTTGCGCCGCTACGCGGAGCTGCGAGCGTCCGTGACGCCGGTCGCCCGGTGAGCTTCGACCCCGCCCGGGTCCTGAGGACGCTCGCGGAGCACGAGGTCCGCTACGTCCTGGTCGGGGCGGCCGCTGCGTGGCTCCAGGGCAACCCCACGGTCACCCACGACCTCGACATCACGCCCGAACGGACCGTCGAGAACGCTGAACGGCTCGCAGCTGCGTTGAACGCGCTCGAGGTACGTGGCGCCGGAGGTCATCCGCACACCGTCGACGAACGCGAGTTGCTCGGGTGGCGCAACGCCACCTTCCTGACCGGTGCGGGCCGCGTCGACGTCGTCCCCGAGGTCGTCGGCGTCGGCAGCTTCGAGGACCTGGAGCCCTCGGCTCGGTCCGTGACGGTCGCCGGTGTCGAGGTGCTGCTGGCGGACCTGCGGCGCATCATCTCCTCCAAGCGTGCGCTCGGTCGGCCGAAGGACCAGGCGGCGCTGCCCGCGCTCGAGGAGACCCTCCGCGTGCTCGAGGAGCGCGGCGAGGTGTGAGGGGTCCGGACCGGCCGCGTGCTGGCCGTAGGCTGACGGCGATGACCACCACGGCCGGCGCCCCGGGCGCGCGCACCTGGATCGAGGCGGCACGTCCCCGGACGTTGCCCGCCGCGGTCGCGCCCGTGCTGGTCGGGACCGCCGCCGCCGAGGCCGCCCCCGGTGACCTCGACCCGCTCCGGGCGGTGCTGGCGTTGCTGGTGGCGCTGTCCCTCCAGGTCGCGGTCAACTTCGCCAACGACTACTTCGACGGTGTCAAGGGCGTGGACACCGAGGAGCGCACGGGCCCGCGACGGGTCGTGGCGGCCGGGCTGGTCCGGCCGGGCGCGATGAAGCGGGCCATCGCCGTCACGCTCGCCGTCGCGGGGCTCGCTGGGCTCGGTCTGGCCGCCCTCGCTGGGTGGGAGCTGCTGCTGGTCGGCGTCGCCGCCGTCCTGGCGACGCTCGGCTACTCCGGCGGGTCCAAGCCGTACGCGTCCGCCGGGCTCGGCGAGGTGTTCGTCTTCGTCTTCTTCGGCGTCGTGGCCACGGTCGGGTCCGCGTACGTGCAGGACGGGTCGGTGACGACGCTGGCGGTGCTCGCGTCGTTGCCGATGGGGTGCCTGTCGACCGCCCTGCTGGTGGTCAACAACCTGCGCGACATCCCCACCGACACCGCGGTCGGCAAGCGCACCCTGGCGGTGCGCCTCGGGGAGCGCGGGACCCGCCGGCTCCACCTCGGCCTCGTCGCCGCCGCGTTCGCCGGCCTCGTGCCGCTGGTCGCCGTCACGGGGGAGGGGTGGCTGCTCGCACCCCTGCTCGCCGTGCCGGTCCTGTGGCCCGGGGTCGCGCTGGTGCGGCACGCACCGCTCGGGCCGCGGCTCATCGCCGCGCTCGGCCACACCGCCCAGGGCCAGCTCGTCTTCGCCGTGGCGCTGACCGCGGCGCTGCTGGTCACCGGGGGTGGCCGGTGACCGCCCCTGGTTCGGACGGGATCGACCAGCTCGTGCCGTTCGTGCTGCCGATGCGGCTGCGCTTCCGCGGCGTCACCTCCCGCAGCGGCGTGCTGCTGCGCGGGCCGGCCGGGTGGGGTGAGTTCTCGCCGTTCCCCGAGTACGGCCCCGCCTACGCCAGCCGCTGGTTCGCCGCCGCCCGCGAGGCCGCCACCGTGCCGTTCCCGACTCCGGTGCGTGATCGGGTCCCGGTCAACACCACCGTCCCGGCCGTCGACCCCGCGACCGCGCACGACCTCGTCCGCCGCAGCGGCTGCGCCACCGCCAAGGTCAAGGTCGCCGAGGCCGGGCAGGACCTGGCCGCCGACGTCGACCGGGTCGCCGCCGTCCGTGACGCCCTCGGTCCGGCCGGGCGCGTCCGGATCGACGCGAACGCCGCGTGGGACGTGGAGACGGCGGTCCTCGCCATCGGTCGCCTGGACACCGCGGCGGGCGGGCTCGAGTACGTCGAGCAGCCCTGCGCCACCCTCAGCGAGCTCGCCGAGGTGCGCTCGCGCGTGACCGTCCCGCTCGCGGCCGACGAGTCGGTGCGGACCGCCGACGACCCGTTGCGGATCGCGGGCCTCGATGCCGCCGACGTGATCGTCGTCAAGGTCCAGCCGCTCGGCGGGGTGCACCGCGCCCTCGAGGTCGTGGACGCCGCCGGGCTGCCCGCCGTGGTGTCCTCCGCGCTCGAGACCTCCGTCGGCCTGGCTGCCGGGGTCGCGCTCGCCGCGGCGCTGCCGGACCTGCCCTACGCGTGCGGACTCGGGACCGCGACGCTCCTGCAGGCCGACGTCACCGACCGGCCGCTGACGCCGCAGGACGGCTCCCTCGAGGTCCGACGGATCGTGCCCGACCGGGCGCTGCTGGAGCAGGCGGCGCCCGACCCCGACGCCGGCATGGCGATCGTCGAACGGCTCGCCGCGGCGGCCGCCCACCTCGCCCCGTGACCGTCCCTGCCCCCGTGACCGTCCCTGCCCCCGTGACCGGCCGCACCGAGGAGGCGCCGTGCAGGCGATGAACCCCTCCCACGCGTTGGCGCTCGTGCTGACCGACGAGCTCGCCCGGTGCGGGGTCACCGACGCGGTGCTCGCGCCCGGATCGCGGTCGGCGGCGCTGGCGATGGCGCTGCACGACGAGCCCCGCATCCGGCTGCACGTCGAGGTGGACGAGCGTTCCGCCGGCTTCCTCGCGGTCGGGCTCGGGCGGGCGACGGGACGGCCGGCGGCGGTGGTCGTGACCTCCGGGTCCGCCGTCGCGAACCTCCACCCGGCGGTGGTCGAAGCGGACACCGGCGCCGTGCCGCTCCTGCTGCTCACCGCCGACCGTCCCCCCGAGCTGCGTGGCACCGGCGCCAACCAGGCGATCGACCAGCTGCACCTCTTCGGTCGGAGCGTCCGCTGGTTCCACGAGGTCGGCGTCCCCGAGGACCGACCCGGGTCGGTGCCGCACTGGCGGTCGGTCGCCGCGCGTGCCGT
>CAYSTY010000271.1:0-3759 GCA_964433685.1 uncultured Actinomycetota bacterium
CCAGGTGTGCTCGTAGCCGCTGCGGCCGATGTGCTCGAGCGTGCCCAGGGTGTCGAACCCGGGGAACAGCGGGACGGGCAGGCGCTTGCCCGTCGCGTCGAGCCACAGCGACGACGGTCCCGGCAGGATCCGGATGCCGTGCCGCGACCAGATCGGGCTGTGGTTGGCGATGCCCTCGGTGTAGTGCCACATCCGGTCGCGGTTGATCAGGTTCGCGCCGGCGTCCTCGCTGATGCCGAGCATGCGGCCATCGACGTGATCGGGCACACCGGACAGCAGCTTGGTCGGCGGTGCGCCGAGCCGTTCGGGCCAGTTGGCGCGCACCAGATCGTGGTTGGCCCCGATCCCGCCGGAGGTCACGATCACCGCCTGCGCTCGCAGGTCGAACGTCCCCACCTCGACCCGTGAGCTCTTCTGCCCGCGGCCGACCTCGGAGGGCTCGAGCACCGCGCCGGAGACCCCGACGATCGTGCCGGCTTCGGTCACCAGTTCGTCGACGCGGTAGCGGAAACGCAGCTCCACCCGGCCGGCCTCGACGTGCCGACGCACGCGCCGCTCGAACGGTTCGACGACGCCGGGGCCGGTGCCCCAGACGATGTGGAAGCGCGGGACCGAGTTGCCGTGCCCGTAGGCGAGCCCGCTGCCTCGCTCCGCCCACCCGACGAGCGGGAACAGCGAGATGCCCTGCTCGAGCAGCCACGAGCGCTTCTCACCGGCGGCGAAGTCGAGGTAGGCCTCCGCCCACCGGCGGGGCCAGTGGTCCTCGTCGCGATCGAACCCGGCGGTCCCCATCCAGTCCTGGTGGGCGAGCTCGTGGGAGTCCTTGATGCGCACCCGCCGCTGCTCGGGTGAGTCGACCAGGAACAGGCCTCCGAACGACCAGAACGCCTGCCCGCCGAGGTTGGCCTCGGGCTCCTGGTCGACGATCACCACCCGGCGGCCGGCATCCGCCGCCTCCGCCGCGGCGACGAGGCCAGCCAGGCCGGCCCCCACCACGATCAGGTCCGCTGCGCGATCTGTCGCCTGGTTCGCTGCCGACATGGACGGTCGCCTCCCTCGGGATCGAAGGAGGCGACCGTAGTCGTGCGGTCGGTCGTGTCGGTCAGCCGATCGCGGCGCCGATCGCCATGAAGGCGAGGATCATCACGAACAGCACGCCGAGCAGCGGCGCGATGAACCGCAGGAACTTGTTGTAGCCGACCCCTGCCAGCGCCAGACCACCCATGACGACCGCGGAGGTCGGGGTGAACAGGTTCATCCACCCGGATGCGGACTGGAACGCGGTCACCGCGATCTCACGCCCGACGCCGGCGAAGTCGGCGAGCGGGGCGAGCACCGGCATCGCGACGGTCGCGTGGCCGGAGCTCGAGGGGATCAGGAAGGCCAGGGGCACGTTCACCACGTACATCAACGCCGCGAACACCGCCGACGAGGTGCCGCTGACGGCGCTCTCGAGGGAGTTGAGGATCGTGTCGGTGATGTAGGAGTTGTTCATGATGACCGTCACGCCACGGGCGAGCACGATGATCAGGCCCGCACCGATGAAGTCACCGGCTCCGGTCACGATGGTGTCGGTCATGCCCTTCTCGCCCATACCGGCGACCAGGCCGATGACGATCGCCATCACGAAGAACAGCGCTGCGAGCTCGGGGAAGTACCAGTCGAGCTGCCACGCGTAGGAGTCGGCGTCCGGCCCGAGGATGACCTGCGCCCACGGGACGATGGAGAAGATCATGGCGGCGAAGGTGCCACCCATCAGCCACAGGACGGCCTTGCGCCGACCGGTGAGCTCCGGGGCCTGCGTGGCACCGATCAGGTCGGCGTCCTCGTCGCGGAAGCCGACCAGCGACCGGCTCGGGTCCGCCTGCACCTTGCGGGCGTAGCGCACGACGAAGCCGACCACCACGGCGGTCAGCACCAGCAGCATGATGCCGCGCAGCGCGATGCCGTCCCCGATGGAGATCCCCGCCGCTCCGGCGGCTGCACCCGTCGCGAAGGGGTTGACGGTCGAGGCCAGGGTGCCGACGCCGGCGCCCAGGATGATCACGGATGCGGCGGTGAGTCGGTCGTAGCCGAGGGCGAGCGCCAGCGGGACGATGAGCCCGTAGAAGCCCAGCGTCTCCTCGGCCATGCCCATCGTGGTGCCACCGAGGGCGAAGATCGCCATCAGGATGACGATCAGGACGGTGCTGCGGCTGCCGAACCGGGTGCTGATGCGGCCGATGCCGGCCTCGATCGCACCGGACTTCATCGTCATCGTGATGAAGATGCCGATGGCGACCACGAAGAGGAAGACGCCGGCGGCGCCGAACAGCTCACCGGACTCGTAGGCTCCGATG
This sequence comes from uncultured Actinomycetota bacterium, assembly GCA_964433685.1. GTDB lineage: Bacteria > Actinomycetota > Nitriliruptoria > Nitriliruptorales > Nitriliruptoraceae > Nitriliruptor. The sequence continues at coordinate 2,340 of CAYSTY010000271.1, forward strand.
TAGCCCGTCTCGGACGACATCACGCCGTAGAGGCCGTGCACCGGCGACATGAACAGCTCGTAGAGCCGGTCGGTGAAGGACAGGCCGGCGTCGATCGATTCGTAGCTGCCCGGGATGGGGCGGCCCGCGTCGTCGAGGGCGTACTGCCCGGTGGGGATCAGGAAGGCGAGCAGCCACACCGACAGCGTCACACCGAACAGGACGGTGAACGCGGACGGGAACCGGAACCGACGCTCGGGGGCCTCGGTGGGTTCGGTGGCTCTCACGGGAGCTTCGGTGATGCTCACGGTTATCGGTCCTCCGTGCGGCCGCCAGTCGGCCGGCATGACCGAGGTTCCCTCGCGGGCGGGCGCGCGCACAGGGCCGAGGTCCCCGCCCGGTGAGGGCCGATGTACCGCCGCGTATCCGGACCCTCGCCCCGCGCCCGACACGGACGGGTCTGCCACCTTGAGGGTCGGCCGGATCGACGCGAGACCCGCGGACGACGGCACGAGGAAGAGACAGGGATCGACGATGACGTACCACGTAGGTTCTGAGGTCGGCAGACTGCACCAGGTGATCGTCCACAGACCGGACCTGGAGCTCCAGCGGCTGACCCCCACCAACAAGGACGAGTTCCTCTTCGACGACGTCCTCTGGGTCAAGAAGGCCCGCCAGGAACACGACGCCTTCTCCGACGCGCTGCGCGAGGTCGGCGTGAAGGTGCACCTCTTCCACGAGCTGCTGCACGAGACCGTCGCCTTCCCCGAGGCGCGCAAGCACATCCTCGACCGCGTGTTCGACGAGCGCGTCTACGGCCCCCTCGCGATCGACGCGCTGCGCAACGCCTTCGACGCGATGGACGAGCGGACCCTCACCACGCTCCTGATCGGTGGTGTGACCAAGCGCGAACTGCTCGAGCACATCGAGGAGCCCACGTCCGTCGCCTTCCAGGCGATGGGCATCGAGGACTTCGTCCTCCCGCCGCTGCCCAACCACCTGTTCACCCGTGACACCTCGGCGTGGATCTACGACGGCGTCGCCATCAACTCCATGCGCAAGAAGGCCCGGATGCGCGAGACCGCGCACTACGAGGCGATCTACCGCTACCACCCGCTGTTCGCCGACGGCACCTACCAGGTGTGGTCCGAGGGCACCGAGAACGGCGTCGCCACCGTCGAGGGTGGTGACCTGCTCGTCCTCGGCCGCGGCGCGGTCCTGGTCGGCATGAGCGAGCGCACCCGGTCCGCCGGCGTCGAGCGCCTCGCCCGCCGCCTGTTCGACGCCGGGTCGGCCACCAAGGTCGTGGCGCTCGCGATGCCCGAGAAGCGGGCGTTCATGCACCTCGACACCGTCATGACGATGCTCAACGAGGACACCTTCACCACCTACGCGGGTCTCGGCAACCTGCCGTCGTTCACCATCGAGCCGGGCGACAACG
>CAYSTY010000272.1:0-3743 GCA_964433685.1 uncultured Actinomycetota bacterium
CCTCCGACAGCGACAGACCGAGCTCGCGAGCGGTGTCGGCGAGGTCGTGCGGGTGACCGTCCACGAGCCCCATCCGCAGCTCCAGCACCCGCCGCTGGGTCGCCGGCAGCCGGTCGAGGACCTTCTGGAGCGGGCCGGTCAACGCCTGGATGGTCTCGTTCTCGCCGGTCGGCGCGGGACGTCGCGGACGAGCGCCGGGCTTGGCGCCCCCCCGGCTGCCGCCGCCACCCTTTGCGCCGCCGCCTTTGGCACCGCCGCCTTTGGCACCGCCGCCCTTGGCGCCACCACCGGCGGCACCACGACCACGGCGGGCGCCGTCCCCGGACCGGGGACCGCCACGTCGTTCGTCGGGGGAGGCCATGCGGCGGAGCCTACCCCCCGGGGACACGTCACCTCCTCGGTCCCGATGGGCGGGTCGGCGACCGGGCGACGCGAGTGGCGGGTCCACCCCTCCCCGACCGGCGCGTGGCACCATCCGTCCCGTCACAGGAGCCCCCGCGTGCCGTTCACCCTCACCGTCGTGCTGTTCGCGCTGATCGTGTCGTGGGTCCGTGGCGGCCGTCTGGCCCGCATCGCCGACGCCCGGCTCGAGCGCCCCTCCCTGCTGTTCGTCGGGCTCGCGCTCCAGATCGGCGTGGACCTCGCCGCGGGACGGGGCGTGCTCGAGGACGCCAGCGCGCTCGGCCTCGCGTTCCTCCTGCTCAGCCAGGCGTTGGTGGTCGCGTGGCTGGTGCTCAACCGGCGGTTGCCGGGGGTGTGGCTCGTCGCCGTCGGCCTGGTCATGAACGCTCTGGTGATCGGCGCCAACGGCGCCATGCCGGTCGGGCCCGCGGCCATGGATGCGCTCGGGCTCGGTCCCTTGGAGGTCCCCCCCGGCAAGCACACGTTGTTGACCTCGGACACCCGCCTGGCGTGGCTGGCCGACATCATCCCGGTACCGCCGCTGCGGTCGATCATCTCCGCCGGTGACATCGTCCTGGCCGTCGGGTTGCTGCCGCTCACACACGCGCTGATGACCTGGCGCGCGCCGGACGCGACCGACGGCGGTGGCGCCGGGGGCGTCAGGGACGCGCGGGTGTCCTGACGCGTTCGAGGACCGCCAGCAACGCCTGCACGACGTCGAGATCGTCCACGTCCCGCACGAGGCGCACGGTGACCTCCTGGCGCTGCCCGCGGTCGGTGAGATCCGGGGCGTAGCGGTCCACCTCGCAGCAGGCCGCGACGATGCGGGCGCCGAGCGCCAGGTCCCCGGAGACGTCCCGCATCGTGGCGGGGTCCCCGTGTGCGGCGACGATGGCGGCCACCCGGTCGAGGTCGCCGGCCGACGCGATCACGCGTGCCCCCGCGCGGGCGAGCTCGGCCCGGGTGGGCTCGTCCTCGGGTTCGAGGCTGATGTGCCCGAGCTCGTGCAGGTACGCGGCGCGTTCGACGTCGAGGACCGATGCCGCGTCGAGGCCGAGCTCGACCGCGACCCGACGGGCCAGCTGCCCCACGCGGACCCCGTGGTCGGGGCCCACCGTGCCCAGCTGTTCCGGCAGACGTGACATGGCGCGGATGGTCTGGTCGTAGGCGGTGGTCACCCCGGCGAACCGCTGCAACCCGATGCGAGCAGCCAGCAGCGGCACCAGCATCGAGGGCAGCGTCCAGATCCCGAGGGAGCGGTGCACGAGCGCGCCCATCACCGCGGTCGAGGCGATGGCGAGGTCGGCCGACCAGGTCGCCTTGATCTCGTCCACGATGCGCCGCCACCGGTAGCGGACCGTCTCGGCCAGCACCGACACCTGCAGGGCCGGGAGCACCGCGATCAGCACGGTCACCACCAACCCCGCACCCACGAGGTCCAGCCCCACGTCGCTGTCGGGAGCGCCGTGCCACGTCCGCTCGAAGGTGCGACCCCAGGCGGCGAGCCCACCGAGCAGCCACGAGGTGGTGACGGCCACGACCAGCGACGGGACGGCGGCGCGGCGGCGATCGATCAGCCCCGCCAACGTCCAGCCGAGCGCGGTCAGGACGGCGAGCACCGGCGCCTCGACCCCGATGAGCGCACCGGTGGCGATGACGGCGGTCGAGGTCGGCACCGGCCGTCCCCGCGGCGGCTGGATCGGCAGCAGCTCGGTGACCATCACCCCGAGGACGATGAGCGTGACCTGGAAGAACGGCACGGCCTGGTCGGGTCCGACGCCCCGACGCCACGCGAGCGCACCGACGAGGCAGCCGATGAGCGGGGGCAGGAGGCGGAGGGGACGCAGCGCCAACGCGTCGAGCATCAGCCGGGCTCCGTGTCGTACTCGAAGCGGTCGGCGGCGGTCCCGAGCGGGATCTCGCTGCCGTGCAGCTCGGCGGCCGAGGCGAACTCGATGGTCGGCTGCCAGTCGAGGCGGACGACGACGGCGGCGATCGCCTCGACGACCGGCCCGTCGAACTGGGTGCCCACGCAACGACGCAGCTCCGCGACGGCCTCGTCGATCTCCAGCGCGCGGCGGTAGGACCGCGTCGAGGTCATCGCGTCGAAGGCGTCCACCGCGGTCACGATGCGGACCAGGTCCCCGAGCTCATCCGCCTCGGCGCCGTGGGGGTAGCCGCGGCCGTCGAGCCGTTCGTGGTGGAAGCGGACGATGTCGAGCACCGGTGCGAGGAAGTCGATGTCGCGCAGGATCCGCGCACCGATGGTGGGGTGCCGCTTGATCTGCTCGAACTCGTCGTCGTCGAGCGGGCCCGGCTTGTTGATGACGCACAGCGGGACGCCGATCTTGCCGACGTCGTGCAACAGCGCGGCGTACCCGGTCAGGCGGCGCTCGTCGTAGGGGACGCCGAGCTCCTCGGCGACGTGGACCGACAGCTCCGCGACCCGTTCGGAGTGGCCGCGGGTGTACAGGTCCTTGATCTCGATCGCGGTCACGAAGGAGCGCACCAGCCGGTCGTAGGACTCGTCGGTCTTCTGGAAGGCCACCAGGCCCGAGCGCGCGACGAAGACGGGCAGGGCGAGCAGGACCAGCAGCAGCGGACCGGCGCCCCCGGCGCGCAGGAGGGCGGCGGCCAGGATCGCGATCCCGACGTAGGGCCCCTGCAGCCAGCCCACCTGCAGGACGGTGGACAGCGCGCTCCGCAACGGTTCTCCGCTGGCGAGCGCCACGACCACGCTGACCATGATGTGGTTGCTGAGCACGTAGGCGACGGACGCCATCGCGATCGCGAACACGGCACCTGGGGCCGGGAAGGCAGCCGTGAAGAACTGCGTCAACGTGTAGTAGACACCGGCGGCACAGGCCGCCGATACCGCGAGCTGTCCACCGTTGAACGCGACCCGCAGCCACCGCTGGTCACGCGCCTGGAGCACGAAGAGCGGCAACGCGCCGAAGGTCGCGACCACGGCCAGCGCCCAGCCGCTGTGCAGGATGGCGACCAGCACGATCAGGTTCGAGAGCGAGACCTGGACGTCGTCGCGGAGGTTCGACCGCAGGAACTCGGTCACCGCGAACGCGAGCGCGAAAGCCAGCGCGGTCGGTAGGTCAACGGTCGCCAACGCCACGATCCCAGCCAACGACCCGGCCGACGCGACGAACGTCACGTAGGCGGCCAGGCGGTGGCGGTTCGACACGCTCTCAGCTCTTCGGTCGGGATGAAGCGAGCGATGGGCGGAGGAGGCCGACGTGCCCTGTTTCAGCGCATCCAGGTGACGCTGGCGCCAGAGGCCAGAACCATCGTGGCCAGGGCGGACAGCGCGACGAACAGACGCTTCGTCA
>CAYSTY010000273.1:0-3741 GCA_964433685.1 uncultured Actinomycetota bacterium
TGAGCACGACGAGCTTGAGCGCGACGGTTGCCGGCGCCAGCCCTCGGGCCTCGGGCGGGGCGGCCCCGTGGACGTGTCCTGACGACGACCGGACGGGCGGCGTACGCTGGCAGCAGCCGAGGCTGGAACTGCGATGACCGAGGAACAGCGCACCCTGGTGGTTCGCGACCCGAGGTGTGTCACGGTCAGGCCACCGTGCGGGGTACCCGCATCCTGGTGAGCATCGTCCTGGATGCGTTGGCGGACGGGATGACCGAGGCAGAGATCCTCGCTGAGTACCCGACGCTGACCACCGAGGGCATCCGGGCTGCCGCGGCCTACGGCGCCGAGCTGGCTCGTGACGAGTACCCGGCTGTCGCTGCTCAGTGAGAGTCAAGCTCGACGAGAACCTGCCGGTCGGTCCTCTCGATCCTGGGTGGCGCCGGCCACGATGTGGACACGGCGCGGGCTGAGGGGCTCCGTAGCGCCAAGGACCCGGCGGTGCTGGCAGGTGCGACCGCTGACGGCCGACTCCTGCTGACGCTCGATCGGGGACTGGGTGACATCCGGGTCTACCCGCCAGGCAGCCACGTAGGGTGCTCGTGATCAGGCCCGACCATCGATCACCACCGGGCGTACCCATCGACACCCGACGCCGAACTCAGTCGCTGGTGACCATGTCGGCGAGGAACGCGAGCCCGATGCCGAGCAGCCAGATGTCCTTGGCGATGGCGTTGCCGTCGTCGGTGGGACGGATCGAGTCGGGCTGCCGCATCCCGGGGACGCGCATGTAGAGGCCCATCAGACCGGCCGCGAAACCGGTCAGGGGGGCGGCGACCAGCGAGGTCGGCACGATCGGCGTGAGCAGCGCCCCGCCGAGGGCGATCTCACCGACCGAGAGCTTCTGGACGAAGCCCACGGGCTCCTGGTCGGCCAGGGCGGGGTAGGCGGTCGCCGCCATGCCGTGCATGCCCGCGGCTGCTTCCGCAGGCACGTCGCGCTTGTTGAGTCCGGCGTTGAGGATCATCGCACCGGCGGCGAGGCGGAGGGGCAGGTGCCACAGCTTCATCGGAGGGGCCTGTCGGTCGGGGGTGTGCGTCCAGGGTCACGTCCGAGCTGGTCGCCGGAGGCGCCTCGGACCGCCCGACCGGCCCCGACCCCGCCCGAGACGACGGCCGTCCGGTCGGCGAGGCATCCGACGGCCGTCCGCCAGGCCCGTCCAACCCCAGGCGTCAGGCCGTCGTGGCGTGGCGGGCGCGCCCCTTGCCGGCGCCCTTGGCCTCGTAGAGCGCCGCGTCCGCGCGGCTGAGCAGGTCGGCCGGTGAGGACCCCACGGGTCCGAGCGCGACCCCGGCGCTGACGCCGACCCGGTGCTCGACCCCGTCGACGTGCAACGGCTCGACGCCGACGGCGACCACGCGCTCCGCCACCCGCGCCAACGTCGCCGGACCGTCGACACGGCACACCACGAGGAACTCGTCGCCGCCGACACGCCCCACGACATCGCCGTCCCGCACCGCCCCCTGCAAGCGCGAGGCGAGCACGCGCAGCACCTCGTCGCCCGCCGCGTGGCCGTGACGGTCGTTGACGAGCTTGAACCCGTCGAGGTCACCGAGGATCACGCCGGTGACCGTGCCGCCGGCGTCCGACGCTTCGAGGGACTCGGCCAACAGCGTGTGGATGCCGCGACGGTTCCACAGGCCCGTCAGCTCGTCGCGGAGGGCGACCTCCGCGAGCAGCAGCTCGGCGCGCTTGCGTTCGTCGATGTCCCGCAGGGTCACCGCGACGCTGCGCTCCTCCTCCTGCGGAGCCGCGTCGACGATCACCTCGACCCAGCGCGGCGACCCGTCCGCTGCCGTGACGCGGACGTCGCTCGTGCGCGGCAGGGGCTCGGGGGCGGTGACCAGTTCGAGCAACCTCGGCGCGTCCTCGGCGGTGACCAGCGTCTCGACCGGGCGGTCCTGCACCTGCTCGGGGGCGAGACCCGTGAGGCGGGTACAGGCTGGGCTCGCGAACCTGATCAGCGGCGTTCCCGCCCGGGGTGTGGCCACCAGGAACACCGCGTCGCCGGTGTTCGCCACGAGCGAGTTCAGCCGCCGCTCGCTGCGCAGCAGCTCGTCCCTGACCGCGTCGCGCCCACGCTGGAGGTGGTGGACCCGCGCCAGGACGGCCGCCGCCAACGCGACCCAGATGACCGACAGCGACACCTCGGCGACGTCGGTCCCCCGGACGGCCGCGATGAGCAGGACCCCTGGTGGGGCAGCGAGGGCGACCCCGAGTCCGAGGGTGCGGGGCAGCGACACCGGGTCGAGCTGCACGGGTCGCGGTTCGGTCAGGGTCCGCATCGACGGGTGGAGCGCAGCCGCCGCCGCGGACAGGTAGGCGACGACCCCGAGCCCGGCGCGCACACCCGCGTACGCGTCGCCCCCGGTCGCATCCCGCAACGCGCCGATGACGAAGGCGACCAGGGCAGCCAGCACCCCGACGCTGAGGGCGGTCGCGGCAGCGCGCCGCCCGGGCGGCAGATCGGCGACGACCCGCAACAGCAGGATGAGCACGGTGAGCAGGACCGCGACCTGGAGGGCGCCGGCCTGCTCGGTGCCGCTCCCGTTCCACCCCGGCGCCGCGGCCGGCACGACCACCAGCTGCCAGACCACCGCGCCGCCGGCCAACGTCGCGATGAGGGCGTCCAGGCCACGGCCGGCGTCCCCCCGGCCGACGGGACGCGTCGCGTCCAGCAGGCCGACGAGGAACATGCCGCTGGCCACCGCCGTGAGCCACGCGTCGGCCGGCACGTTGGCGGTCACCGGACCTCGAGCCTCCGCGACGAGGACCACGACGTCACCGACGGCACTGGCCGCCATCCCGCCGAGCAGCAGCAACCACGGCAGCACCCGGGTCGGTCGGTTGCGGTCCACCCCGACGGCCGCCAGCAGCGTGGCGAGCACGATGACGCCGAACCGCACGGGCAGCGCGTAGCTGCCCCCGACCACCACGACGACGAGCGCGACGACGAGCGCGACGGCGGCCGCCGACGCGGCCGTCCACCACCTACCTCGGTGCTCGGTACGTGACCCCACGGGGCGTCCTCATGGTTCCGGCCGCAGCGCGGGGGTGCGCTCCAGTGGCGTCCGACGAAGGTAGCTCGGCGGTGCCCCGGCACCTCGCGCTCGGGCTGTCGTCAGCACCAGCGCACGGGCCTGGGCGTCACCCGAGCGGGTCACCGGGGATGGGTCGCCCTCGGCGGACCAGCGCGAGCGCCTCCTCCGGGTCCATCCCCGACGGCAGACGGGACTTGACGACCCTGACGGGGACGCCGACGGCGACCGAGAAGGGGGGCACGTCGGCGTTGACGAGGCAGTGCGAGGCGACCACCGAGCCGAACCCGATGTCGACGCCGCGCAGGACCGTGGCCTTCTCCCCGATCCAGACGTCACCCCCGATACGGACGGGTGACTTGACGATGCCCTGGTCCTTGATCGGGATGTCGAGCCGGTCGTAGCGGTGGTCGAAGTCGCAGATGTAGATCCAGTCGGCCAGGATCGACGCGCCGCCGAGCTCGATGTCGAGGTAGGTGTTGATGACGTTGTCGCGTCCCATCACCACCTTCGGGCCGAGGGTGAGCTGCCCCTCGTGCGCCCGCAACTTGTTGTCGTTGCCGATCCAACACCAGGGGCCGAGCACGAGCCGGCCGTGGGCGGGGCGGGCGTGGAACTCGACACGCTTGCCGGTGAACACCAGACCTTGGAACTCGACGTGCTG
>CAYSTY010000274.1:0-3721 GCA_964433685.1 uncultured Actinomycetota bacterium
CGACACGATGCGGGCGCGCGGCGTCAGGTCGTTGCGCTTCCCGGCCTCCTGCGACCCGAGCAGCACCAGCGACGCGCCATCCACGATCCCGGAGCTGTTGCCGGCGTGGTGGACGTGGTCGATGCGCTCCACCTCGGTGTACTTCTGGAGCGCGACGGCGTCGAAGCCGCCCATCTCGCCGATGCCGGCGAACGAGGGGTTGAGCGAGCCGAGCGCGTCCATCGTGGCGTCGGGGCGGACGGTCTCGTCACGGTCGAGCACGACACGGCCGGCGATGTCGGTGACGGGGATGACGGACCGCTCGAAGCGGCCGTCGGCCCAGGCCTTGCCGGCGCGGATCTGCGACTCGAGCGCGAACGCGTCCACGTCCTCGCGGGAGTACCCCTCCCGGGTGGCGATCAGGTCGGCCGAGATGCCCTGCGGCACGAACGAGGTGGCGTAGTTGGTCTCCGGGTCCATCGCCCACGGGTCACCGCCCGAGGCCATCGGCACGCGCGACATCGACTCGACGCCGCCGGCGAGGATGAGCTGGTCCCAACCGGAGCGGACACGCGCTGCGGCCTGGTTGACGGCTTCGAGGCCGGAGCCGCAGTAGCGGTTGAGCTGCACGCCCGCGACCGGTTCGGGCAGGCCGGCGGCGATCGCGGCGGTCCGGGCGATGGAGCCGCCCTGTTCGCCGTGGGGTTCGACCACACCGAGGACGACGTCGTCGACCTCGGCGAAGTCGAGGCTCTCGTTGCGCTCGCGCATCGCGTCGATCAGGCCGGTCACCAGCGACACCGGCTTGACGGTGTGCAGCGAGCCGGTCTTCTTGCCCTTGCCACGGGGCGTGCGGATGGCGTCGTAGACGTAGGCGTCCGTCACCGGGGATCCTCTCGGGATGGGTGGAGGTGCGGTGGGTGGGCAGTGGCTGCTCCCACAGCTCGGCGTCCCACGCGTCCCGGACCGAGGTCCTCGAACGGGTGAGGCGACCGTGACAGCAGTTATGTAACATCATCGCTGCGCCGCTCCGCAAGTGCGGACGGGACCGGCCACGGCGAGGTGCGGGTGAGCACGACGCACGTGCACGAGGAGCGCGACCCCGGGTCGGGCGGGACCGGTGGTGGCGGTGAGCTGCGGACGGTGGACGAGCTCGCGCTCGCGGCGGGGGTGACGGTCCGCACCGTCCGCTTCTACGCGACCAAGGGCCTGCTGCCGCCGCCCCTGCTGCGAGGGCGGACCGGGCTCTACGGTGACGCACACCTCGCACGCTTGCAGCTCGTGCGCGACCTGCAGGCCAAGGGCTTCACGCTGCAGGCGGTCGAACGGTTCCTCGAGCACGTGCCGGCCGATGCCACGCCGGACGACGTCGCGGTCTTCGGGGCGCTGTTGTCCCCCTGGGTGACCGACCCGCCGCAGGAACTCACCCGCGCGGAGCTCGATCGCGCCACGGGCCGCGAGCTCGACGACCACGACGTCGCGGGGCTCGCGGCCACCGGGGTGGTCGAGGTGCTCGACGACGGGCGGGTGCGCACGCGGCCGGCCGACCTCGAGCTCGCGCTGCAGCTGCTCGACGTCGCCGTCCCCCGCGCGATGCTCGAGGAGTCCCACCGGCTGATCGAGGCCGCGACCGGCCAGCTCGCCGAGGACCTCGCCGCCCTCCTGCGGCGTCACATGCTGCGCCCCTACCTGCAGGACGAGCTGCCACCGCAGCAGCGGGCCGCGCTGTCGGACGCCATCGAGCGGCTCAAACCCCTGACGATCCAGGCGGTCATGAACGCGATGCAGCGCGCCGTCGACCGCGCCGTGCGTCAGCGCGTGTCCGGGGCGGTGGAGCGCGAACGGTCCTGACCGTCGGCGCCCTCGTCGGAGGCCAGCCGGCGTCCGAGCAGCGTCACGCCGAGCATCGAGGTGGCGCCGTGCACGACGGTGCTGGTGACCACCGTCAGCATCCCGACCGCGTACACCAGCGGGTCGTGGACGCCGCGCATCGAGATCGTCGTCAGGTAGTAGACGGCGGCGACGCCGATGGGTCCGAACCAGCCGAGCCAGGTGGCCTCCGCCGGTCGGTAGCCGAGCGCTCGTCGCAGGAGCAACACCCACGGCAACCGGCGTAGCACCAGGACGCCGATGACGAACGTCGCGGTCGGTACCAGCGGCAGGTGCCGCCACTGCTCCCACGGGAGGGTGACCCCGAGCAGCACGAACAGCGGCAGGATCAGCAGCCGGTGGACGCTCTCGTCCACGAGTTCCTCCGTCTGGCGATCCTCCCCGGACACGCACACGTTGAACGCCAGCCCCGCGACGAAGACCAGCAGCAACCCGTCGGTGCGTGCCAGCGTGCCGAGCCCGAGCGCGGTCAGCGCCAGCACCAGCGAGTAGGTGGCCACGTGGGTCTCGTCGACCGTGTCACGCCGCTCCGCGGCGACCAGCAGCCGGCCGGCGCCGTGACCGAACAGCCAGCCGAGCAGCACCGCGCCGACGACGCCCCACAGGCTCTCGAGCAGCGCCGCTCCCGCACCTTCGCCGGTCGCGAACGGCAGGGCCAGGACGACCAGCGGCATGGCCAGGCCGTCGTTGGCCCCGGACTCGAGCGACAGGTCCTGGCGCAGGCGCAGCGGGACGGCCCGCTCGGCGGGTCGCCCGCTGAGCACGCTCGAGGCCAGCACGGGGTCGGTGGGGGCCAACGAGGCGCCGAGGACGAGCGCGAGCCCGGCGCCCACGCCGAGGGTGAGCCGTCCCAGCCCCGCCGAGGCGAGCGCCATCAGGGGCATCACCACACCGACCAGCACGAGCAGCGGTCGGGCACGCTCGCGCAGCACCTGCGCGGGGAACCGCAGTGCGACCGCCACGAGCGAGACGGCCAGGGTGAGCCGCGCTGCGTCGTGCAGCAGTCCGATCCGATCGACGCCGGGGACGCGGACGAGATCGAGCAGCTCGGGGCCGGCGACCACGCCGACACCGAGGGCGAGCATCGGGCCGCTGAGCGGCGCGCGGTCGAGCCACCTGGCGCCGGCGGCGAGCACCAACGCCAGGATCCCGACGATCGTCAGCGCGAGGTCGAGCACGTCCGCGCCGTCAGACGGTCGGGCCGTCCCACTCCTCGTCGTCGAACGCCGGCCGGGCGGCGGCGTCCTCGGTGAGGCGGTCGGCGTCGACCGTGTCGAAGCCCTGCGACTCGGGCAGGTCGTCGGTGCTGGTGGCCGCGCGCGGCGGCTCGTCGTCGCGGTGGAACGGGTCGGGGTCGTCGACCAGGTTCGCGCCGGCGTCGAGGTCGCCCGTGGCCGCGTCGGCGTCGATGTCGTCCGGCTCGATCAGGTCGCCCCGCGGCGGCTGGTCGTCGGTGTGCCGATCGACCTCGAAGCTGGTGCTGTCGCCGTCGATGTTGTCGTCGCGCACGCTCACGTAGGTCTCCTGGTCGGGGGACACCACCCTGCTACGGGCGGGGGCACGCCGGAGCGGCGCACCCCCGACGAAGGTCGACCACCCCCCGCCGCGGCCGGCCGCTCGGGCGGGGACGGGGACGGTTCAGGCGGCGAGGTCGGTGCCCTCGCGCTCGATCCGCGACCGGGCGCCGACCGCGGCGAGGTGGTCGATCGTCGTCGTGGCCTGGCGGCGGAACCGGCCGACGAACCGACCGATGCGGCCCGCGGTCTCGTCCGGGAGCGACAGCCGGACCACACGCCTGACGACGGTGCCGAACTGGTGGTGCAGCGGCCCGGTGTTGTACGGCAGGCCGTAG
>CAYSTY010000275.1:0-3713 GCA_964433685.1 uncultured Actinomycetota bacterium
TGGGTCAGCGGGTCCTTGATGGCCTCGATGATGGTCTTGTCGAGCTCGGTGTCCTGGCCCTCCATCACCAGGTCGACCTGCTTGCCGATCGACATCGACAGGTCGCGCACGACGCGGGGGAGCTTGCCCCACACGTTGCCGATGGGCTGCATGCGCGTCTTCATGACGCCTTCCTGCAGCTCGGTGGTGATGAGGTTGAGGCGCTGGGAGGCGCTGGCGAACCCGGAGTCCTGCTCCTCGCTGACGAGCTGGACGATCTGGTTGCGGGCGAGGACGAGCTCACCGACGAGGTTCATCAGTTCGTCGAGGAGGCCGACGTCGACGCGGATGGAGCTGTCCGACAGGCTGCGGGCGGCGGCCTGGTTGGCCAGGGCGCTGTCGATCTCCGCGGGCGGGACCTCACCGTGCTCGACGAGGATCTCACCGATCGGACGGGCGTCGCCGAGCTCCTGCTGGTGCAACGCGAGGTCGACGTCGTCACCGTCGGTGGCGCCGGCCTCGACGAGGAGCGCGCCGAGGCGGGTGTCGTCCTCGGGCGCGACGGGGTCGGCGGGTGCGCCCCCCTCGTGGAGACGCTCGAGGGTCGCGACGAGGTCGGCGTGCTCGGAGGGGCCCTCCTCGCCGGTCGATTCGATGTCGGCGAGCATGGCGCGCACGGCGTCCCCGGTCGCTAGCAGCGCGCTGGCGATCTCACCGGTGACCACGAGGTCGCCGTCGCGCAGGCGACCGAGGAGGTTCTCGGCGACGTGGGCGACGGCCTGGAGGCGGTCGAACCCGAAGAACCCGCAGGTGCCCTTGATGGTGTGCACCGTGCGGAAGATCGAGCTCAGCACCTCGAGGTCGCTCGGGTCGCGCTCGAGCGCGAGCAGGTCCTCGTCGTAACGGTCGAGGTTCTCGTAGCTCTCGACCAGGAACTCGCCGACGATCTCGTCGAGCTCAGCCATCGCAGCCTCCAGCAGCCATCGCCCGGACGGGACGTTGGTCACGTCGTGACGCGGGCCGTCACGATCTCCCCGGTCCGGTCGGCGTCGGGGGGCCCGGGTCAAGCGATGCCGAGCAGTCGCGCTGCCGTGCGCTCGTCGAGCTGGGCGGCCAGTTGGAGCAGCAGCCCGTCGACGATCAGCGACACGATCGCGTCGGCCTCGGGTCCCCCGTCCTGGAGCCAGGTGACGACCATCTCCTCGGACGCGGCGACCCAGCCGCGCACGACGAGGCGGACCTCGACGGGGACCTCCGTGAGCGCGAGGCCGTCGAGGACCCGCTGGACGAGCACCTCGCGGGTGCGCTGTCCGACCTCGCGCAGGGGTGCCTCCCCGCTGGCTGCGCCCCGCACGAGCGACACGTACGCCGCGGGTCGCTGCGCGACGAAGTCGAGGAACCGGCGGGTCCCGGTGCGCAGCTGCTCGAGCGGCGCCGCGTCGGGGTCGGTCGTGGTGGCCTCGAGCAGCTCGGCGGCGGCGTGCTCGGCCACCGCGACCTGGAAGTCACGCTTGGTCGGGAAGTAGTGGAACAGCAGCCCTCGCGAGATCCCTGCGGCGGCGGCCACGTCGTCGACCGACACCTCCTCGAACGAGGACGCCGCGATGAGGTCGTGCCCGAGGGTGACCAGCTGTTCGCGTCGTGCCTCGCGGCTCAGTCGGGCGCCCCCGGCCATGCGTCCTCCACACTCGTTGACCGTTGCTCAACAACCGCGGTAGGGTGGCTGCCGACCGCGGTCAGGTCCGCGCAGCCTCCCACACCGGTGGCGACCTCGTCCGCTCCGACCTCGTGAGACCGACCAGGAGTTCCGCGTGCGCAGCTTCGCCGGCAGGACCGCCGTGGTGACCGGGGCCGGCTCCGGCATCGGCCGCGCCCTGGCGCACGAGCTCGCTCGTCGCGGGGCCCAGGTCGCCGCCTCGGACGTCGACGTCGCCGGGGTCCGGGACACGGTGGACACCATCACCGGGCTCGGCGGCACGGCGCACGCCTGGGACCTGGACGTCACCGATGCCGGGGCGGTGGAGTCGCACGCCTCGGACGTGGTGTCCCGGTTCGGGTCGGCCGACCTCGTGATCAACAACGCCGGGGTCGCGCTCGCCGCGCGTGCGGTCGAGCAGTCCGCCAAGGACGTCACCAAGGTCGTCGCGGTCGACCTGCTCGGTGTGGTGCACGGCACCCAGGCGTTCCTGCCCCACCTGCTGGCGTCGGGCGACGGGCACCTGGTCAACATCTCGAGCCTGTTCGGGCTGGTCGCGATGCCGTACAACTCGGCGTACAACGCGGCGAAGTTCGGCGTGCGTGGCTACACCGAATCGATCGCCATCGAGCTCGCGGCCGCGCGGGCACCGGTCGGCGTCACCTGCGTCCACCCCGGCGGCGTGGCGACCGGGATCGCACGGAACGCCGACCGCCCCGACACCAACGACGGCCTCGCCAACGCCTTCGAGCAGGTGCTGCGGATGCCACCGCACCGGGCCGCGACCATCATCCTCCGCGGCGTGCAGCGGGGACGGCGACGCCAGCTCGTCGGTGCGGACGCGTGGGCGCTGCACGCGACGCAGACGCTGCTCGGGTCGCGGTGGCTGGACGTCATGGGCGTGCTGGCGCGCCGCGTGGTGCCGCCTCACCAGGGCTGAGCACAGCCGGCTCGCGTCTCAGCCGACCGGCGTCGGGACGGACCGGCCGGTGCGGCGGACCCGGAGGGGTGGCCGGCGTTCAGTCGGGACCAGGACGTAGTCGTCCTCGTCCGCCACCACCCGGCCGTCGAGCGCGTCGAGCGCCCCGCGGCGGTAGCGGAACGCGACGTAGTCGTGCGCCACGACGGCGTCGACCACGTCCTGGGCGGTCGCGTCGTAGCGGCGTTGGTGGAGGTCGTCGGCCTCGACGAGCACCAGCGGCCGGAACCGACGCAACGTGTCCTCGGCACCGGCGAGCGCCGCGAGCTCGGCCCCCTCGACGTCCAGCTTGAGCACGTCGACCCGTTGCAGGTCACGTTCGGCGACCACGTCGTCGAGCCGTCGCGTGCGCACCGTCAGCTCGCGGTGCGGGAGCTTGGCGAACGCCGCCGTGCCCGACAGGTCGAGCGTCGTGCCGGGCAGGTGCGCCCGCGTCGGGACCAGCGGGATCCGCAGCGGCAGCTGCCCTTCCGCCTCGGCCAGCGCGAGCTGGAGCACCTCCACCCGGTCGGCGACACCGGCCAGCCGCGCCAGGCGGCGGACCGCGCGGACCGAGGTCGGCCGCGGCTCGACACCGATGACGCGCCCCGTCGGTCCGACGCGACGCGCCATGACCACGAGGTGGGCCCCGCCGGCCGCACCGACGTCGAGGCAGACCATGCCGGGACGGATCACCCGCGAGAGGAGGAACAGCTCCTTCTCGAGGAACGGCACGCGGTCGACGGCACGCTCGAGCAGGCTCGGTCTGCCGTCATCGTTGGGGTCGCTCACCGGTCACCTTCGGGCCGCACGTCGGGGCGCGCACACCGGCGCACGCTACGTGGTCGCCGCCCGCAGCGATGCCACCGCCCGGTCCACCGGGTCGGTGCCCGACAGCACCTCGAAGGTGCTACCCACCGCCTCGGGAGCGGTCAGGCAGGCGGCGAGCACGGCGGCGACGTCGGCGCGCGGGATGGTGCGCTCACCTCGCTCCTCGTCGGGGATGCGTGGCTGGCCGATGCTCACCTGCCCGGTGGGGTCGTCGTCGGTCAGCCCACCGGGGCGCACGATCGACCACGC
>CAYSTY010000276.1:0-3707 GCA_964433685.1 uncultured Actinomycetota bacterium
GGATCTCGTCGTCGGTCTCACCCATGCCGGCGATGAGGTTCGACTTGATGGCGGTCGTGGCGGGGAACCGGCGGCGGGCCTCGGCGAGGAACTCCAGGCCCCGGTCGTAGTCGAACGAGGGACGGATGATGGGGAACAGCCGGCGGGTGGTCTCGAGGTTGAACGCGAACACGTCGGGCTCGGCCTCGACGACCTGGTCGAGCGCGGCCGAGCCCTTGGCCGGGTCCTGCCCGTAGCCGAAGTCCGATGGCAGGACCTCGATGCCGACGTCGGGCGTGCGGGCGCGGATCTGGCGGATGGTCTCGGCGACCAGCCACGCCCCGCCGTCGTCGAGGTCGTCGCGGGCGACCATCGTCACGACCGCGAACCTGAGGCCCAGCTGCTCGACCGCGTCGGCGACGCGACGGGGCTCGGCGGTGTCGTACCCCGCGGGCTTGCCGGTCTTGATCTGGCAGAAGCCGCAGCGGCGGGTGCAGTCCTCGCCGCCGATGAGGAACGTGGCCTCGCGCTGCTCCCAGCACTCGTAGATGTTGGGGCAGCGGGCCTGCGCGCAGACGGTGTTGAGTTCGAGCCCCTCCATCAGGGAGGTGACGTCCTTGAAGTTGTCCCCGAACGACGCCTTGACCTTGAGCCACTCGGGCTTGCGGCCCTCGTGGAGGGAGGTGTCGACGGTCCTGCGCACCACACCGGCACGGCGGGTGCGTTCACGGTCGTCGACGGGCGGGCGTGCGGGCGCCGAGGTGAGCACCGACAGGGTGCGCGCGCCCTCCGGGATCACCGGCGGTGGCGCGTGCGGGGGAGGGGTCACGAGAACGCCTCGAAGGTCGCGGGAGGAGCGTCACCCGAGCGTAGCCACCGTCGGGTGCGGCCACCGGAGCACCTCTGGTCGGACGAGCGGCCCGTCTCCGTTCGGTAGCGTGGGCTCGATGACGACGACATCGCGACGCGAGCTCAGCGGACCGGCCCTGGCCCGAGCTCCAGAACCCCACCTGTTGGCCGCCTTGTGGCGCTGGGCGGACCGGGAACCGGACCGCCCCCTGCTCGCGGCACGACGCGGCTCGGGGTTCGAGGACCAGACCGCGGACACTCTCCGGGGGGTGGTCCGTGCGGTCGCCGGCGGGCTCATCGCGCGCGGGGTCGAGCCGGGGGACCGGGTGGCGCTGCTCGCGCGCACCAGCGTCGAGTGGATCCACGCCGACCACGCCATCCTGGCCGCCGGCGCGGTCAGCGTCCCGATCTACGACACCAGCTCCCCGTCCCAGGTCGAACGCATCCTGGCCGACAGCGGGGCCGTGCTCGTGCTCGTGGAGACAGCTGAGCAGGCACGAACCGTCACCGAGGTCGCCTCGGACGTCCCGGTGCTGGCCTTCGAGGACGACGCGCTGGGCCGGCTGGGGGCGGCGGGCGACGAGCACCTCGCCGTCGTCGAGGAACGCGTGGCGGCGCTCACCGGGGACGACCTCGCCGCCTTGATCTACTCGTCCGGGACCACCGGCGAACCCAAGGGGTGCGAGCTCACCCACGGCAACCTGTGCGCCAACGCGCGCCAGACCGCCGAACAGGTGCCGGAGCTGTTCCCGCCCGGCGCACGGACCCTGGTGTTCCTGCCGCTCGCCCACGCCCTGGCGAGGATCCAGGTGCACACCTCGATCCAGGAGGGGGTCCGGACGGGTGTCGCGACCGGGATCGCGGAACTGCCCGAGGAGCTCGCGCTGTTCAGCCCGACGTTCATCGTCGCCGTACCGCGCATCTTCGAGAAGGTGTACCGCGGCGCCAGCCTCAAGGCCGCCGCGGGCGGCCGTCAGCGCATCTTCGATCGCGCGGCCGCGGTCGCCCGCCGCTGGGCACGCGCCCGGGGCGGCCGGCCCTCCCCGTGGTTGGCGGTCCAGCACCGGCTGTTCGATCGGCTCGTGTACGGGCGCATCCGTGAGGCCTTCGGCGGCAGCCTCGAGCTGGCGATCTGCGGGGGCGCCGCCTTGGACGGCGACCTCGCGCGGTTCTTCGACGGCGTCGGCATCACCGTGCTGCAGGGCTACGGGCTGACCGAGGCATCACCGATCGTGTCCGGTGGACCGACCGGCGAGGTCGACCACGACACCGTCGGGCGTCTGTTCCCGGCGACCACGGTGCGTGTCGCCGACGACGACGAGCTCCTCGTCCGCGGCCCCCAGGTCTTCGCCGGCTACTGGCACGCGCCGGACGCCACGGCCGCCGTACGGGAGGGTGACTGGCTGCGCACCGGCGACCTCGGGGCGTTCACCCCGGCCGGCGACCTGGTGATCACCGGACGCAAGAAGGACATCATCGTCACCGCGGGGGGCAAGAACGTCGCCGTCGGGCCCCTCGAGGACCGCGTCCGATCGCACCCCCTCGTCGATCAGTGCGTCGTGATCGGCGAACGGCGACCGTTCGTGTCCGCGCTGGTGTTCCTCGATCGCGAGGAGGTGGAGCGGCGTCGAGCGAGCGGATCGGAGCCCGCCGACGACGACGCCATCGCACGGGAGATCGGCACGGTCATCGCCGACGCCAACAGCACGGTCTCGCGGACCGAAGCGATCCGTTCCCACCGTGTGATCGCCGACACGTTGAGCATCGAGGCCGGCGAGCTGACCCCGACGATGAAGCTGCGGCGACGGATCGTCGAGGACCGGTTCCGCGCCGACGTCGACGACATCTACGGCTGAGCACGCGCGGCGGGGGCACTAGCGTCACCGCCGTGACGGTGACCTCGCGACGACTCAACCGGGCCACGCTGCAGCGGCAGTTGCTGCTGCAGCGCGCCCCCGTGGACGTCGTGGGTGCCGTCCACCGGGTGGTCGCGCTGCAGGCACAGGAGCCGGCCTCGCCCTACGTCGCGTTGTGGAACCGCGTCGCGGGCTTCGACCCGGCCGACCTCGACGTGGCCTTCGCCGAGCACCGCGTCGTCAAGTCGAGCCTGATGCGGATCACGCTGCACGCGGTCACCGCCGGGGACCACCCCGCTTTCCGCGAGGCGGTGCGCAGCACCCTGCGCGCGTCGCGGCTCGGTGACCGGCGGTTCACGGGGGCGGGGCTCGACACCACCGACGCCGACCGACTGGTGCCGCACCTGCTCGCCGCGGCATCGCAGGTGCGCGAGAAGGACGAGCTGATCGCCGCGCTGGCTGCCCACGTCGACCCCGAGGCGGCCGCAGCGGCGTGGTGGGCGCTGCGCTCGGTCGCCCCGCTCATCCACGCACCCACCGATGCGGTCTGGTCGTTCGGGCGTCGGCCCGCGTACCTGACCGCCCCGACCGGTCCGGCGCCGGGTGATCCCGACGCGTCGCTGCGCCACCTCGTCCTCCGTTACCTGGCCGGCTTCGGTCCCGCGTCCCCCGAGGACCTCGCGCAGTTCGCGCTGCTCAAGCGCACGGTGACACGACCCGCGATGCGCGCCATGCCGGAGCTGGTCCGCGTCGAAGGTCCGGCGGGCGAAGAGCTGTACGACCTGCCGGACACGGACCTGCCCGACGAGGACGAGCCGGCGCCGCCGCGTCTGATGGCGATGTGGGACAGCACCCTGCTCGCGTACGCCGACCGCAGCCGCATCATCCCCGCCGAGCACCGGCCGCTGGTCATCCGACGCAACGGTGACGTGCTGCCCACCGTCCTCGTCGACGGCTACGTGGCCGGTGTCTGGCGCGCCGTCGACGGTGGCATCGAGGTCCGTGCGTTCCGCCACCTGCCGG
>CAYSTY010000277.1:0-3692 GCA_964433685.1 uncultured Actinomycetota bacterium
GGGACGTCGTGGTCGATGCTGCCACGCATCGTGGACGAGGAACCTGCGGTGCGGGCCTGGCACGTCGAACGTGGCGACGACGTCGAGCCGCCGTTCGACCTGGCGGTGAACTGGTCGCTCGGGCACGTGAAGTGGCAGTACTGGAAGGGCAACGTCGGCGGGTCACGGCTGCCCTGACCGCCCGCTGCTGGTCAGTCTCGTGGGCTCTGAGACCGCCCGATAGCGCTGGCCGGCATGATGTGTAGCTTCCGGCGCAGACCTGTCGCTACGCTCACAACCGACAGGCGGTGACCCATGCCCATCGTGCCCGGCACGTCGACCACCACCCCCGGCTCCGCTGGCACGGTCGGGGCGCTCATCGACCGTGGATACCGGGACTGGCTGGAGCTCCCCGACGAGCTGTGGACCCGCACCGTCCTGACCGCCGACGTGGACGAGGAAACCACCACCTGGCCTGTCGACCTCGGACTGCTCGCCTTCGAGGAGCAGTCGATGCTCGGAGACGGCCTCCTCGTCGAGGCGGGGTCCGAGCAGGCGTTCGTGTCCGGCCTCGACGCCGGGAACCTGGCCGTCCACCGCGGTGTGCGCGGGACCGAGCCGGACGTCCACCTCGCCGGCACCGAGGTGCTCATCGCCCCCGCCTACACCCGCACCGCCGCGTTCGTCGCGCTGCGTGACGCGATCCGGGCGATGACCCCGCCGCTCTACACCTTCGCCTCCGAGGTGGTCGAAGTCGGCCGCGATGGGGTGACTCTCGTCCCCGACGATGCGCTGCTGGTCACCCGCGCGCGGTCGCTGTCCTGTCACGAGGACGTCCCTCTCGACGACCTCGGCACCTGGCCCGACTCGACGGGTGAGCTCAAGCGATCGGTGCGGCTGTTCAACACCTCCGGGCAGGCGCTCGTCACCTACCGCTCCAAGCTCGGTCTCGCCGAGTCGGAGAACGACCTCGTCGCCGACCTCGGTCTGCGTCCCGAGTGGGAGCGGCTCGCTGTGGTCGGGATGGTGGCCCAACTCATCGCGTCTCGTCCGATGTCGGTGGCGCAGCAGGAGCACGTCGCCTCGATGCTGCGGACCGAGGGGTACCCGGTCGAGACGCCCACCCGGCTACGTGACGCGCTGGTGCGCTACCACGAGTACCTCGTACAGCAGGCGGCGAACGGTCTAGTGGCCGAGGACCAGCAGCGGGTGATGCTCGTATGACCACCCTGGAGCTACCGACCACCGCGACCGTCACCTGGCCCCATTCATACGGCGCCGCCTTCGATGACCTGCTCGTCCGGCTCGCACCCGGCCCATCCCGCCCGGTGGTCACCGAGCTCGCGCCCGCGCAGGCGCCGCGGATGCAGACCTCGTCGGCGCCAGAGGAGTTGATGCCCGAGTTCGGCGACGTCCACTCGATGACGTCGTGGTCGGGCGGTGAGGGACTGTTCGACCGCTGGCGACGCAACGGCACCGATCAGGATGGCTCTCGGTTCTGGTCGTCCGAGCACCTCGACGTCTCGCCATCGACCGCCGGGCTACGGGACGAGTTGCGGCTGCTCACCAAGGCCGAGCTCATCGAGCCGCTCGGCGCCGGCACGCTGCGCCTCGCGACGGCCAGCACCGCGGCGTGGGTCACCAGCGGCACGGTGCTGCGCTACACCGCCGACGTCACCACCCCCGAGCCGTCCTGGGTCGACGTGGACCCGCACGACGAGGAAGCCGCTACGCCGGTCCTCGACGTCGCCACCCTCGGCTCCACCCCCTACGCCGCGCTCGGCGCTGGCGGGGTTCACCGTGACGTCGGGAGCGGGTGGGCGCACTGGAGCGACGTCGAGGCTGAGCGGGTCTGGTCGGCGGTAGGGCGCATCGTCGCCTCGGACGGTCCGTCGCTCTACGAGGCCGACGCTGCCGACGGCTCGGTGCTGCTCTACACCCTCCCGCCCGGCGAGACATGGAACGACGTCGCCGCGGCGGGGGTCGCCATCATCGCCGCCGCATCCTCGGGGACGGTGTACGCCTTCCGGCCCGACGAGGCCGGTGACCTCACCGTCGTCGCGCAGGCCGAGCTCGAAGCCGAGACTCCGGTCGCCCTGCGATCCCGCGGCGAGCTGGTCTTCATCGCCACCTCGGACGCGACCGGCGCGCGGCTGTGGTTCGCCGAGTCGGCCGCGCTCGAAGGGCTCCAGCTTCTACGGCAGTGGGACGGAGCGTCGGTCGAGCGGCTGTCGATGGGCCGCGACCGGCTGGTCATCGGACTGACCGAGGGGAACGGAGCGGCGTGGACCTGGCAGCTGGAGCTGTCGACCCTCGGCCTGTCGAAGGCCCGCGAGCTCGGCGCCGGAGCCATCCAGGGACTGACCACCGTCGATGGCAAGCTGCTCGCCACCGTGGCTGGTGTGGGGGTGTGGCGGGAGACCGACGAGCTGTACGGCTCGGGGTGGCTCATCGGCCCGATGGCGGACTTCTTCCGCGCCGAACCGAAGTCGTGGATGACCGCGTGGCTGGAGGCCGAGGTCGACCAGGGCCAGGAGGTCACCCTCTGGTACACCACCGACCGGGCCGCTATGTCCAACCCCGGCCACCCTTCGTGGCGGCGCGTCCACACCTACCGCTCCTCGGCCTCGGGCTCCGAGCGGCCCCTCGGTGCAGGGCTGGTGTCGCGCACGCTCGCGCTCATGGTCCGCCTCGAAGCCGCCTCGGGCTCCCCCACCGTGCGCGCGATGGCCGTCCGCGCCTACCCCGGACCCGGCGACGTCATCGTCCGCATCCCGGTCGACGTCGGCGATCAAGTCGAGCGTCACGGTCGGCGCCGCCTGCTCGCGCAGGGGTGGGGCGCGAGGGTGATGGACGCCCTGCGCGAGTACGAGCACCGCGGCGTGCGGCTGGAGTTGTTCCGTTCCGGCGAGGTCATCCGAGGGATGGTGGAGAACATCGCCACCCCCGAGCCGTGGCACGGCCCCCGCGGGTCGACCACCTACGTCTCGATGGTGACCGTTCGCGGCCGGCGGGTCGAGGAAACCTACGGCGACGTCAACGGTTGGGGAGCCTGGGGGAATGGCGC
Source organism: uncultured Actinomycetota bacterium (assembly GCA_964433685.1). Classification (GTDB taxonomy): domain Bacteria; phylum Actinomycetota; class Nitriliruptoria; order Nitriliruptorales; family Nitriliruptoraceae; genus Nitriliruptor. The sequence continues at coordinate 3,047 of CAYSTY010000277.1, forward strand.
CTGGGGGTCGATGAGCTGGGGCGGCGAGCCTCTCGACGAGTTGGAGGCATGATGGGCCGGACCTCGATGCAGAACTGGTTCAAGACCGAGTCGACGGCCGGGGTCGATGCGACCGGCCTGTCTGTGGACGTCGAGTCGACCGGCGACCTGACCGCGCCCTGCTACATCGTCCTGCGCCCTCGCGATCCCGAGAACCGTGAGGTCTGGCTCGCCACCGAGGTGACCGCGACCCGGTTCTCGGTCGACGCGCTCGCCAACCGGTACCTCGCCGGCTCGGCGAAGGCGTCCGGGCAACCCCACCCCGAGCAGTCCGAGGTGTGGAGCGTCCCGCTCGCGCAGAACCTCGACGACCTGTGGGACGCGCTCGAAGCGCTCACCCAGGAACTCAGCAACCACGAGCACGAGCACACTCACGACTACGTGCCGACCACCGGCGATCAGTCCATCCCCGGCATCTACACCTTCACCAAGCCCCCGGTGCTGCCGGTGCTGTCCTCCAACCCGACGGTCGGGGACGGCGGCATCTTCGTGTTCCACAACACCGAGGTGGCCGACCTGCCGAGGGAGGTGAGGGTCCGCATCGCCGGGTCGATCCGCTCGCTCGTCTCGGACGCCGACGTCTCGGCGGCCGCCTCGGGCGGGGCGT
>CAYSTY010000278.1:0-3688 GCA_964433685.1 uncultured Actinomycetota bacterium
GCATCGACTACACCAACGTGCACGACCAGTCGGTGTGCGACGAGATCATGTCCGACCGGTACCGGATCACGATCTCGGGTCGGACGATGGGGATGGACGGCTACCCCGAGGCGGTGGCCGCGGCCTACCGCCGCTACCCGACCCTGATGCTGACCGTGCACGACATGGTCCTCTCCGGCGATCGGCTCGCCATGCACTTCAGCGAGCACGGCGCCGTCGCGGACGATCCCGATCACGTCGCGGTCTGGCCGGGCATCTCGCTGTACCGGTGGGACGGCCGGGTCCTGACCAGCTGCCGTGTCGAGCAGGACTTCCTCGGACGCGATGAACAGACCGCATCCGGTGCGACAGCCCCGCTGCCGCCCGCTCACCCCGATCCGTGGGCGACCACGCGTGACCGGCCCCGGAACGAGCAGGCGGAGGCGGCCGTCCGCGCGTGGTTCGACCAGTACGCGCAGGACCCGACCGCGGCCCTCGCGGCTCCGACCGTCCAGGTGCTCGAGACCGGCGAGGGTGCGACGCCGTTGCTCGCCGACGTCGAGGTGGCGGTCGACGACCTGTTCAGCGCGGGGGACCGCATCGCTGCGGCCGTCACGCTGCGGGGCCGGTACGACGGTGGGCTCGAGGGCGTGGACCAGGCAGCGGTCGGACTCGCGGGCGAGCTGCCGGCCACCCTGCTGGCACGGGCGGATGGCGAGCGGCTCACCGAGGTCAAGCTCGTGCGTGACCGATGGGGTCTCGTGCGTCGGCTGCGGCGAGCACAGCGAGGCTGACCGCCCCGACGAACACGACGCACGCCGCGAACGAGCGCAGCCCGTCACCGGGCCGCACTCAGGTCGCGTCAGTCGATCGCTGGTTGGAACGGTGCTGGTCGTCGCGGTTCGTCGGCGAAACAGCCTCCCTCGGCCGCGAAGCGCGCCACCGCCGCACCCGGGGGGAACGCCTGCTCACCCAGCGCCGAGCACCGCGCGAGCAGCTCGGACGGGCCGAGTTCGTCCGCCCACCGGAAGGGGCCACCCAGTACGCGCGGGAAACCGATGCCGAGCACAGCCGCGACGTCGCCATCGTCCGGGTGGCAGAGCGTGCCGTCGTCCCAGCACAGCCAGCACTCGGTGGCGAACGCGAGTAGCAGCCGTTCCCCGACCTCCTCGCGTGCACGCGGCAGCGGCGTCACACCGACGACCGCCAGCACGTCCTCGTTCGGTCCGGTCCGTCGACCATCCTCGCCGTAGCGGTGGAAGCCGAGCCCGTGGCGCCGGCCGCGGATGCCGGCAGCGACGAACGCCTCGAGCGCCGTTCGGATGGCAGCGACATCGATCCGGTCGCCCATCACGCTGTCGGCCACCTGGGTGATGCTCGCCTGCAGGACGAGTTCGAGCGTGGCCTCGTCGTGCGCTTGGAGCGGTCCGACGGGGAACCCGACGGCCTTCGCCGCGGCGTCGATCTCACCGGGCGCGACCCCGTCGAGCAGCAGGCGGATGCCCTCGATCAACCAACGGGCGTAGACCCTGCTGGTGAAGAACCCCGGGGCATCGCCGACGACGACGGGCACCTTGCCGAGCTGCCGCCCGAGCGACGCGGCGCGGACCGAGGTCTCGAGCGAGGTGCCCTCGTGCGGGATCAGCTCGACGAGCGGCATGCGCTCCACGGGGCTGAAGAAGTGCATGCCGAGGAACCGTTCCGGGCCCTCGACGGCGGCAGCCAGATCACGGATGGAGATCGCGGAGGTGTTGGTGGCGATGAGCGCGTCCGGTCCGGTGCGGCGGCTGAGCTCGGTGAGGACCTCGTGCTTGAGCTCCGGCAGCTCGAAGACGGCTTCCACGACGGCGTCGGCGTCGGCCACGCCCTCCCAGCCGGTGGTGCTCGCCCACCGGCCGAGACGTGGGTCGTCGCCCTCCGGCGCGCTCCGAGCGAGCACCTTCTCGAGGTAGCCCCGCGCCCGTTCGAGGGATCCCTCACCCACGTCCCGGACGGTCGCAGCCAGCCCGCGACCGACCGCCGTCGCCGCGATGCCAGCACCCATCTGACCACCCCCGACCACACCGAGCCGCGTCACGGGCGGGCCGTCTCCGCGGCTGCGTCGCTTGACGTCGCCCTCGGCGCGGAACAGGTGGATCGCGGCACGTGCTTCCGGCGAACGGAGCAGGTCCAGGAAGGCTCGTCGCTCGGCGGCGAGGCCGGCCTCGATGCCCTCGGTCACGCCGACGTCGAGGACGTCGAGGATGCGGGCGGCTGCGGCGCTGAGGCCCCGTCGGCTCGCCGCGAGCTCCTCGCGACGAGCCGCGATGGCAGCAGCCGCACCGTCGTCGTGGACCGGATCGCGTGGGTCGTGTCCCTCGACGAGGCTCGCGGCGCGCGCGACCGCCGCCGCCACGAGCTGATCGGCCGGCACCACCTCGGTGATGAGACCGAGGGCGGCGGCCTCGTCGGCGCCCAACCGCCGGCCGCTCGACAGCACGTCGGCGGCCACGGCCGCGTCCACGAACCGTCCGAGGAGCTGGGTCCCGCCGCCACCGGGGAGCAGGCTCAGGGTGACCTCGGGGAGCCCCAGGGTGGCGCCGGGCGTGGCCACGATGGCGTGCCCACCCAGCGCGAGCTCGAGCGCGCCACCGAACGCCGCTCCATCGATGGCGGTGACCATCGGCTTCGGTGCTCGCACCAGCTGCAGCATCAGGTCGTGCACGTCGGCGAGGAACGCCTCGGCGTCGTCACGCGCGGCGAGGTCGGGGAGCCACGACACATCCGCACCCGCTCCGAAGGAGCCGTCCTTGCCGGACCGCAACACGATCGCGTCGATCGCGTCGTCGGCGAGCACCTGGGTGACGTGGTGACGGAGGTCGGCGAGCACCGCTTCGTCGACGACGTTCATCGCCCGGTCGGGGTGGTCGATGGTCAGGACCGCGGTGCGGCTCTGGTCCTCGCGGCGGATGGTCTGTCGGGGCGTGGACGTCATCGGCTGTCCTCCTGTGGCGATCGGCGGTGCGGTCGTCGGCTCACAGTCCGAGGGAGCGACCGATGATCTCCTTCATCACCTCGGTCGTGCCCGCGTAGATGGTCTGGATGCGGCTGTCCACCCACGCTCGAGCGATCGGGTACTCGAGCATGTAGCCGTAGCCACCGTGGAGCTGGACGCCGCGGTCGACCACCCGCTGACACAGCTCGGTGGTCCACCACTTGGCCTGGGCGGCGTCGGTCGCCTCGAGGGTCCCCTCGGCGTGGCGGAGCAGCAGCTGATCGACGTAGGCCTGCGCGACGTCGACCTCGGTCTTCATCTCCGCGAGCACGAACCGGTTGTGCTGGAAGCTGCCGATCGGCTGCCCGAAGGCCTGACGCTCCTCGGCGTAGGCCAGCGAGAGCTCGAAGGCGCGGCGCGCCTGCGCCGTCGCCTGGACGGCGACCGACAGCCGCTCCTGCGCCAGGTTGGTCATCATCGTGTAGAAGCCGCGGCCCTCCGCGCCGAGGAGGTTCGCCGCGGGTACGCGGACGCCGTCGAAGAACAGCTCCGAGGTGTCAGCCGCGTGCTGGCCGACCTTGGCGAGCTTGCGACCGCGGGAGAACCCCTCGCGATCGGCTTCGATCACGAGCAGGCTGATGCCCTTGCGTCCTGCGCTCGGATCGGTCTTGACCGCCGTGATGACGAGGTCGGCGTTGAGCCCGTTGGTGATGAACGTCTTGGTCCCGTCGACGA
>CAYSTY010000279.1:0-3659 GCA_964433685.1 uncultured Actinomycetota bacterium
GGACGGTTGCAGGCGCCCGACTCCGGGCGGGTGCGACCCTAACCGGACGCCAGCGCCGGGGCCTACGGCGTCGGCCGACAGCCCGGCGCTGGCCGCACGTCCTCGATCGCCCGCTGGAGGCGGTCGGCCGGGGTGGCCACACCACGCCCGTCCGCGTCCACGGCGTACACCTGCCCGACGACCTGACCGTCCTCGGCGACCACCGGCGACCCGGACGCACCCGGTGCGACCGCGAGGTCGAGGCTGAGCGGGTCGCCGGCGCTGACGACCTCGCCGGCGTCCGTGAACGGTGTCGCTGCCGGGAACCCCACCAGGCGGACGGCGGCGCCCACCTCGATGCGTCGCCCCGCGAGCTGCAGCGGCGGCGGGAGCGCATCGGGACGATCGACCGCGAGCACCGCGACGTCGGCCGCGGCGCTCGAACGCACCTCGGTGACCCGCAGCGTGGTCGAACCGTCGAGCGCCCGGACACCGACACGCAGGCTGTCGTCGACCACGTGCCGGTTGGTCACCAGCACCGGCCCGTCCCCGGTCGCGACGACGAAGGCGGTGCCCGACGACGACCGCCCGTCGCACCCGACGGCCCGTACGAGCAGCACCGTGTCGGCAGCGGCAGCCCCCACCCGCTCCCCCGCCAGGGTGGCCACGACGGCGTCCGCCGAGCGACGGAACGACAGCTCGTCGGCGAGGAAGGTCGCCGCCGGCACGAGCAGCGCCGCAGCGACCACCGCGGCCAACCAGCGACGCCCCGCCGACCCGAGCCGCTGCAGCGGGGACCGGAAGGCGGCCAGGTCGTCCTCGGGGCGAACCGCGCCGAGGTCCCGGTCGGCGTCCGGTCCGAGGTCCGGCACTCAGCCGGCCTCGCGGAGGTGTTCGACGCGGGCAGCCAGCCGTCCGAGGGTGGTCACGACGCGCTCCTCGCTGATGGTCTCCACCGGGTCCTCGTCCGTCGTGGCGTCCGGGCCGACGCTAGTCCGGTCCACGCGCGGCGGCCCCGAGGGGTAGGGCCGGAGGTCCCACCCAGGCGGTGGCCGACGACGGTGGGGGCGGGAGGGTCCGGCAGCCGACGCTCCCGGTAGGGAGGCGAGCCCTCCCACCACGACCGGGGTCCGCCCCGGACCTGCGAGGGGGAACCGCCGTGACCGAGCCGCTCCACGCCGCCAGACGACGACGCGAGCGCGGCGCTGCCGCCGTGCTGACCATCCGGCCCGTCGGGTCCGGCACGCACGCCGACGCGCGGCGACGCGCGGCCATGGCCGGCCACCCCGCCGGGAGCGCTCGACCCGCCCCCGTCCTCGCCTTCCCCGCGGAGCGCGCCGGCGTCCGCTGATCAGCTGTCCGTGCGCAGCCGGTCGTCGGCGTCGGTCACGCGGCGCCGGCCTCGCCGTCACCCGCGGCGAGCGCCTCGACGAGCTCGGCCTTGGACAGCCCCGAGCGACCGGGGACGTCCCGCTCCTGGGCGAGCTGGTAGAGCTCGTCGCGCGTCATGGACGCGTAGTCCATGCCCGACGACGTGTCGCCGTCGCCGCCGTCGCCGCCGTCGCCACCACCGCCGCGTCCTGCCGCTCGTTCGAGGCTGCGCTCCAACGCCGCCACGAGGTCCACCACCTCGCCGGTGTCCGCCTCGCCCGCCGGCAGCTCCACCTCCTGGCCCTCGGCCTTGGCATCGAGGAACTCGCGCACCCGTTCGACGTGCTCGTCGTGGTAGTTCGACGGATCGAACGACGTCAGCAGCGAGTCGATGAGCTGCTCGGCCATCGCGACCTCACGTTCCCGGACCTCGACGTCCCCGAGCCGGTCCTCGACCTCGAGCTCGACCGGATCGGCGACCTCGTCGGCGTAGTGCATCGTCGACAGCACGAGCAACCCGTCCCGCGCGCGGATGGCGGCGAGGTAGGCCCGGTTGCGCATGACCAGCTGTGCGATGGCCACCTTGCCGGCACGTTCCATCGCCGCGGTCAACAGGCGGTAGGGCTTGGCGGCCGCCTCGCCGTCCGGGCTGAGGTAGTACGGCCGGTCGTAGTAGATGGGATCGATCTCGGCCTGGTCGACGAAGTCCACGATGTCGATCAGGCGCGAGGCCTGCGGGTCGAGCGCCGCCAGCTCGTCCGGGTCGACGACGACGTACCGACCGTCCTCGACCTCGTAGCCCTTGACGATCTCGTCGTACGGGACCTCTTCACCGGTCTCGGCGTCGACCCGTTGCTGCTTGACGGGGGCGTTGGTGCCCTCGTGCAGCTGCTTGAACGACACGCGGTGGCTGCGCACCGCGGTGAACAGCTGCACCGGCACGCTGACCAGACCGAAGCTGATCGCACCGCTCCACGTCGCACGTGCCACCGCCGCACCCTCCGTACCGTCGGGAGGTGACGGTGCCAGCGTGGGGCCGTCGGCGCACCTGCCCGTCCTGACCGGACGGGCCGCTCAGCTCACCAACGCCGGTCGGTACGCGGTCGGGACCTGATCGCGCTGCAGGCAGGCGATCTCGATCTCGGGCTCGGTGCGGGTGTCGAGCTCCGGTGGGTCCCCGACCCCTTCGCCGGCGGGGTCGATCAGCAGCCGCACCGACGGTTCGTCGACCCGGCCGCGGTGGACCTCGGTCACCACGCCACGCCAGCCGAGGTAGCGACCGCGGGTCACCGAGACCCAGTGACCGACGGGGTAGGCCGGGACCAGCTGCCGCAGTTCGCCGAGCAGCTGACGGTTGAGGTGGCCGCCGGCCATCTCCTGCATGACCGACATGACCCGGTCGGGCGTCATGCCCGGGCGGTAGGGACGGTCCGAGCTGAGCGCGCTGTACACGTCGGCGATGGCGGCGATCTCCGCGATCAGCAGCATGTGCCCGGCCCCGACCTGCTCACGCTTGGCGCGGGAGCCGACGCGGTTGTTGCCGACCAGGCCCCGCGGGTAGCCGCCCCCGCCCTGCTGTTCGTGGTGCTGGTAGGCGACGTGTGCGGGGAGGATCGAGTGGACCGGCATCCGCCGGACGATCTCGAAGCCCATCCGCGGGTGTTCCTTGATCGCGGCGAACTCCTCGGGGGTCAACGGACCCGGCTTGTCGAGGATGGCGACGTCGATGTAGGTCTTGCCGATGTCGTGCAACAGGCACCCGAGTGCGAGCTCGCGCAGCCGCGGCAGGGGCAGACCCGTCCGCTTGCCGAGCAGCACCCCCACGACGGCCACGTCGACCGAGTGCTGGAAGGTGTACTCGTTGTGGGTCTTGAGCGACTCGAGGCCCGCGATGGTGTCGCCCTCGAGGATCTCGGCGATGAGCTGTTCGACGTTCTCGTAGAGGTCCTCGACGCTCTGCTCGCCCTCCTGGCCGATGTCGAGCTGGTCCTCACCGAGGCGTTCGACGGCGGCGTCGACGCTGCCGCCGGCGCTGGCCCGGTCGGTCGCGACCATCGCGACGCGGTCGAACGCGGTGGCGACGTGGCCGGTCAGGGTGGCGCGCACGCGTTCGCTGACGATGTCGTCGGGGATGACGTCGTCGGCCAACCCGTCCTGCAGCATGACGCTCAGGACGCCGTGCCGTGCGAGCGCGGCGATGTAGCGGTCGGTCAGCTCGGTCCCGGCCACGAGCAGGGGGCGGCCCGCGGTGTCACGGATCGTCCGACCGAGGATCGTCCCCGGGCGGAGACGATCGAGCGACTGGCTGT
>CAYSTY010000280.1:0-3657 GCA_964433685.1 uncultured Actinomycetota bacterium
TTTTGTGGTCGTACCCCCGCGAGCCGCCGGAGGCGAAGGCGTCGCCGAGCCAGAACCCGTACCGCTCGGCGACCGCGTTGGCGGTGTCGGAGAAGGTGGCGGTCCCGCGGTCGGCGGCCACCACGAGGTAGCTGTCGTCGCCGTCGTGCCGGACCACGTCGGGCGGTGGCAGGACCTCGCCGTCGGGGCCGAGCCCGTCGGTGACGTCCAACAGGCCCCGGATGAAGGTCACGTAGCGCCGCTGGACCTCGTCGCGCAGCGCCTGCTGGTCCTTCGGTGGCTGGGTGACCACGAACCCGCCCTTGGCCCCGGTGGGCACGATGAGGGCGTTCTTGAGCACCTGGGCCTTGACGAGCCCGAGCACCTCGGTGCGCACGTCGTCGCGGCGGTCGGACCAGCGCAACCCGCCGCGTGCGACCGCCCCGCCGCGCAGGTGGATGCCCTCGACGTGGGGGGAGTGGACGAAGACCTCGCGGTGCGGGACCGGCCGGGGGACGTCCGGGACGCGGTTGGGATCGATCTTCAGGGCGATGTACGGGCCCCCACCGGCGTCCTCGGTGGCGTCGTCCCGGAACGCGTTGGTGCGCAAGGTGGCGTCGATCAGGGCGGCCAGTCCCCGCAGGATGCGGTCGGCGTCGAGCCGGGTGACCTCGCCCATCGCGTCCTCGAAGGCTTCGACCGCGGTGGCGACGGCCCGTTCGCGCGCGTCCCCGTCCCCCACGGCGGGGTCGAACCGGGCGCGGAACCACCCGATCAGCGCCGCGGTCGCGTCCGCGTGCTCGATGAGGTTCTCCTCGACGTACCTCGGGGTGTAGGGCGTGCCGAGCTGCCGCCGGTAGCGGCGGTAGGCCCGCAGCACCCCGAGCTCGCGCCAGTCGAGGTCGCTCAGGAGCACCAGTCGGGTGAGCGGGTCCACCTCGACGTGGCCGCGCCACGCCGCCACGATCGCGTCGGCCGCGCGACGACGTCCCTCGGTGGTGGTGAGGGCGGGGGCGGCGGCGGGAGGTACCCGCACCCCGAAGTCGTGCAGGTGCAGCTGCACGTCACCGAGCAGCTGGTGGGGGACCTCCTCGACGACGGTCAGACCGAGCGATTCGAGCACCGGGAGGAACGCCGACAGTTCGAGGGCGCCGCCGCGGTTGACCACCCGCAGACGCCACCGATCGGGGACCTCGTCGGTGTCGACCGTGCTGGCGTCGAGGTCGGGTCGCCAGTCGGTGCCGAGGTCCTCGTCGCCGGCGATGACCCGATCGACGAGGCACAGGTCGTCGGCGGCCCGGTCGGGGTGGACGCTGTCGCGGTAGGAGCGTGGCAGTCGACGGGCGATGGTGCCCACCAGCCGCCGCGCGTCGTCGCTGCCGACCCGGTCGGTGAGCAGGTCGCTGACCTCGTCGATCCAGGACCGGGCCAGCGCGCGGATCTCCTCCTCGAGCTCGGCGGCGTCGACCTCCGGCAGGGAGCGTTCGAGGGTGAGCAGGAAACGGGCGAGCGCCTCGTTGTGCTGTCCGAGCGAGACGTTGACGTCGACGCGGTCGGCCTCGTAGCGGTCGCCGAGGTGGCGCTCGAGCCGGTCGCGCAGCTGGGGGGAGTAGGTGTCGCGCGGTACCGCGACCAGGACCGAGATGGTCCGGGTGCTCGCGTCGGTGCGGGTGAGCGCGCGGATCTCGCGGTGGTCCTCGGCGTGGAGCAGGGCGAGCAGCAGCTGGCGGAGATCGTCGACGTCGGCGGGGAACAGCTCGTCCTTCGGCAGCGCCTGGAACAGCGAGGTCAGGACGACCTCGTCGTGGCTGCCGGGTACGACGTCCTCGACCTCGAGCACGCGTGCGAGCTTGCGGCGCAGCACCGGGGTCGCGTCCGCGGGTGCGCCCTCCCCGCGGCGGGTGAACAGCGCCAGGACCCGCAGGATGCCGGCCGGCCGGCCGTCGTCGGCGTGACGGGCGAAGGCGAGGTGCTCCATCCGCACGTTGCGTTGGACGGTGGAACGGCGCCGCGTCCGCGACCAGTCCAGCGGGCGCGGTTCGAGCACCGCGGTCGCCAGCGAACCGCGCAGCTCCTCGAGCGGGACGGGGTCGCGGTACCGCGACCGTGTCTCGTCCCCGAGCAGCCCGAGTCCCGACCCGGCGGTGAGCTGCAGCGACGCGGGCTGGCCGCCACCGTCGGCGACCGGGACACCGTGGGCGTCGACGAGGTCGTAGTCGCGGGTGCCGAGCAGGACCACGTGCTCGTCGAGCAGCCAGTCGATGAGGTCGGCGACCTCCGACCCGTCCTCCTGATCGACCCCTGCCGGGGTGCTGCGCAGCACGGCGGCGTGGTCGCGCAGTCGTTCGCGCATGGCGGCGAAGTCGTCGGTGGCCGCCCGGACGTCGGAGGCCAGCTCGCACAGCCGCCCGGTCAGCTCCTGTCCCTCCTGCGCTCCGAGCCGACGGTCGAGCACGAGGTGCAGGAGCGTCTCGTGGGAGGACCCCGCCTTCGGTGGTCCCGCCGACAGCAGCTGCCCGTCGCCGTCGCGGGTCGTGCCGACGATCGGGTGGAGCTGGCTGGTCACCCGGTGCCCGCGACGCTCGATCTCGTCGAGGATGGTCGACAGCAGGAACGGGCGGTCGTCGAGCGCGAGCTGGACGACGGACCCGTCCCGGCTGCGGTCCTCGCTCGGTTGCAGGACCGCCACCGCGACGTCGTCACCGCGGTCGGCGAGCAGCGCGGCGCCGGCGGCGAACTGGCGGGCGATGGAGGGCAGGTCGAGGTTGGTCAGCTCGTGGTCGGGGACGCGGCGGAACGCCTCGCGTGCGACCGCGACGGCGAGCTCCGGGCGGGGGCCACCCCGGTCGGCGGCGGCGGCGCCGACGGCGTCCAGGACGCGTTCGAGACTCGGACGCTCTGCTGCGGCCACGTACCTCTCCCGGTGGGCTCCCGGGGCGACGCTAGTGACGTGTACGGCTGGAGCACGTCACCCGACGCCGGACGCACGGCCTAGGACCGCCGAGGGGCCACCGGGCCGGGAACGCACGCACGACGAGGGCGCCCCGGAGGGCGCCCTCGTGTGGTGGTGCGGCGGTCGCGACCCGAGCCGCGTCGCGCTCAGAGCTTCTGCAGCGCCTTGGCCATGCCCGACTTGCGGTTGGCGGCGGTGTTGCGGTGGACCACACCCTTGGACGCGGCCTTGTCGAGGGCGCGCGCGGCGAGGGCGTAGGCCTCCTCGGCGGCGGCCTTGTCGCCCGCCTCGGCGGCGGTGCGGAAGCGCTTGGTGTAGGTCTTCAGCCGGGAGCGGACCGCCTTGTTGCGCTCGTGGCGCGCCTCGTTCTGGCGGTTGCGCTTGATCTGGCTCTTGATGTTGGCCATCTGGGAGGTCTCTCGGTGGTCTCGGGTGCGGCGCTCGGGCGCGCACGGCGTTCGGCGCGGGGTGCCGGAGGTCCCCGGCGAGCGTGCTCGGCGACGGTCGTCGGGTCGCGCGACGGCCATCGGAAGCGGTGGTGACCGGCGCGACAGGAGCCGCTCGGGGTGCGAGCCGAGCGGGGACGGTACCAGCGCGCCGTCGTGCGCGGCAACCGGTCGCGTCGGTCAGTCCGCGGCCACCGCGGGGTGACGTTGGCAGCGCCGGTCGTGCGCGGCGTCCTCGCGGTGCTCGAAGGGGCAGCCCCACACGCTGCGACGCCACGC
>CAYSTY010000281.1:0-3654 GCA_964433685.1 uncultured Actinomycetota bacterium
TGACCATGAGGCCGGCATACTCGCCCTGCGCGCCCGAGTTCGGCTGCATCGAGACCGCGTCGTAGCCGGTGATCTCCGCCAGCCATCGTTCGAGGTCGGTCACCACCTGCCGGATGCCCGCGGTGCGGTCGGCCGGCACGAACGGGTGCAGGTCGGCGAACCCGGGCCAGGTGATCGGCTCCATCTCCGCGGCCGCGTTCAGCTTCATCGTGCAGGAGCCCAGCGGGATCATCGACCGGTCGAGCGCGACGTCGCGCGACTTGAGCGCGCGCAGCCACCGCATCAGCTCGGTCTCGGAGCGGTACCGGGAGAAGCGGGGGTCGGTCAGGAACGCCGAGGAACGACGCCGATCCGCGGGGATGCCGGGCAGCTCCACCTCGGCGGCGAGGCGGTCGGCGAGGTCGGTCACCACGGAGAGGTCGATCGGCTCGCCCGTCAGGACCGACGCGACCGTCGCGACGTCCGCGGCGGTCGTGGTCTCGTCGAGGCTGATCGCGAGCGTGTCCGCGTCGAGGTGGCGCAGCTCGTAGCCCGCCGCCGCCGCCGCGGCAGCGAGCTCGTCCGCACGGTCGGGCACCGACACGGTGAAGGTGTCGAAGAACCGCTCCCCCGGCACGTCCACGCCGGCCGACCGCACCAGCTCACGCATCGTCGCGGTCAGGACGTGGATGCGCGTCGCGATGCGTTCGAGGCCCTCCGGACCGTGGTGCACGGCGTAGAGCCCCGCCACGACCGCGAGCAGGACCTGCGAGGTGCAGATGTTCGAGGTCGCACGTTCGCGTCGGATGTGCTGCTCGCGGGTCTGCAACGCCAGCCGGTACGCCTCGCGCCCGGCTGCGTCCCGGGACACGCCGACGAGCCGGCCCGGGAGCTGGCGCGCCCAGTCCTGTCGCGTCGCGAGGAAGGCGGCGTGTGGCCCACCGGCCATCGGCGGGACCCCGAGACGCTGGCTGGAGCCGACCACGACGTCGGCGCCCTGCTCCCCCGGCGGCGTCGCGAGCGTGCAGGCCAGCAGGTCGGTCGCCACGACGACCGGGACGCCCACCTCGTGGCACGTCGCGATGAGTTCGGTGTCGTCGGGCAGGTCACCGGTGGTCGTCGGCTGCTGGAGCAGCACCGCGGCGACCTGGTCGGCCCGACCGGTGACCTCGGCGGCCAGGACGGCGGGGTCACGCGGGTCGGCGACGACCACCTCCCACCCGAGCGGCTCCGCCCGCGTCCGGACCACCGCCAGCGTCTGCGGGTGGCAGCCGGGGTCGACCAGGACCACCGCGCCGTCGCGGCGGGTGGCGCGGCGGCAGAGCTGGATCGCCTCGGCCGCGGCGGTCCCCTCGTCGAGCAGTGACGCGCCGGCGAGCTCGCAGCCGGTCAGGTCGGTGACGACGGTCTGGAACACCAGCAGGACCTCGAGCCGTCCCTGCGAGATCTCCGGCTGGTAGGGCGTGTAGGCGGTGTACCAGCCCGGATCCTCGAGCACCCCGCGGCGCAGCACCGCGGGCGTGACGGTGCCCGCGTACCCGGCGCCCACCATGCTTCGTCGCACCGTGTTGCGGTCGGCCAGCTCCCGGAGGGCCGCGAGCACGCTGGCCTCGTCGATGGCCGCGGGCAGGTCCAACGGGGTGTCGTCACGGATGGCGGCGGGGACGGCCGCGTCCAGGAGCTCCGCCGTGGAGCGCAGCCCCAGGGCCGCGAGCATCCGCGCCTGGTCCTCCGCGCTCGGACCGAGGTGGCGACGCAGGAACCCGCCCGCGTCGACCAGATCCGGGAAGCTGCCCTCGGGGTGCACCACGCGCATCTCCAGGTCACGAGGGCGAGAGCCTACGGTGCGCGGTCCCCCGCGCCGCGACCTGCGGTGCGACCGCCCGGCAGGAGCCCCCCGATGCGCATCGGTGCCCACGTCCGCTCGACCGCCCCGCTCGAGGCCGCCGCCGAACGTGACGCCGAGATCGTCCAACTGTTCCTGTCGGCGCCGCAGCAGTTCAAGGGGCCCAAGCCCCGCGAGGACGCCGACGCGCTGCGCAGCTCCGCGGTCGGCATCTACGTCCACGCCCCCTACCTGATCAACGTCGCCACCACCAACGCCCGCGTCCGGCACCCGAGCAGGTCGCTGCTCGAGAAGACGGTGCGGGCCGCCGAAGCGATCGGTGCCCTCGGCGTCATCGTCCACGGTGGCCACCTGCCCGAAGGTGAGGACGTCGAGCAGGGCTTCGGCCACTGGCGTTCGACCCTGGACCGGCTCGAGTCGTCGGTCCCGATCCTGATCGAGAACACCGCCGGTGGGCAGAACGCGATCGCGCGTCACCTCGACCGCATCGCACGGCTGTGGGAGGCGCTCGACGGCACCGACACGCCCTACGGGTTCTGCCTCGACACCTGCCACACCCACGCCTCCGGGGACCCGCTCGCCGGGGCCGTGGAACGGGTCCTGGCGATCACCGGCCGCATCGACCTGGTCCACCTCAACGACAGCAAGGACGCGGCCGGGTCGGGTCGGGACCGCCACCAGAACCTCGGCGCCGGGACCATCGACCCGCAGCTGCTCGTCGAGGTGGTGCGGACCGCCGACGCGGACGTCATCGTCGAGACCCCGGACGGTGACGATGGCGACCAGGCCGGCGACATCGCCTGGTTGCGCTCCCGGCTGCCCACCTGAACCGCGAGGCCCCGTTGCCCGGTCGATCAGGGCGCTGCGGCGGTGACCCGACCTAGGGTCGTCCTCGACCGTGAGGGAGCGCCGCCGTGCCCGAGAACGTCACCCGTCAGATCCTGGCCGACCACCTCGTGGAGGGGGAGCTGACACCTGGCTCCCCCATCGGCATCCGGATCGACCAGACCCTCACCCAGGACGCCACGGGCACGCTGGTGATGCTCGAGCTCGAGGCGATGGGTCTCGACCGGGTCCGCACCGACGTGTCGGCCCAGTACGTCGACCACAACCTCGTGCAGGAGGACCACAAGAACCCCGACGACCACCGCTTCCTGCGCTCCGCCTGCGAGCGCTTCGGGGTGTGGTTCTCCCGGCCCGGCAACGGCATCTCCCACCCCGTCCACCAGGAACGGTTCGGCAAGCCCGGCGCGACCATGGCCGGCTCCGACTCCCACACGCCGGCGGCGGGAGCGATCGGGATGATCGCCATCGGCTCGGGCGGGTTGGACGTCGCGATGGCGATGGCCGGCGAGCCGCTGCGGATCCGCTGCCCGGAGGTCTGGGGGGTCGAACTCGTCGGCGAACTGCCGGACTGGGTCAGCGCCAAGGACGTCATCCTCGAGATGCTGCGCCGCCACGGCGTCGACGGTGGCGTCGGCCGGATCATCGAGTACCACGGCCCCGGCCTCGCCCAGCTGAGCGCCATGGACCGGCACGTGATCTGCAACATGGGTGCCGAGCTCGGCGCGACCACGTCGGTGTTCCCCGCCGACGACGAGGTGCGCCGCTTCCTCGCGCGCCAGGGTCGCGAGGACGACTTCACCGAGCTGGTCGCCGAGGAGGGGGCGAGCTACGACGTCACCGACCGCATCGACCTGTCGACCCTCGAACCGCTGATCGCGTTGCCGACCTCGCCGGGCAACGTCGTCCCGGTCCGGGAGGTCGCCGGCGAACCGATCGCGCAGGCCTACATCGGCTCGTCGGCCAACCCCGGCTACCGCGACTTC
>CAYSTY010000282.1:0-3642 GCA_964433685.1 uncultured Actinomycetota bacterium
CTGCGTACGACCAGCTCGCGCCCCTCCTCGACCGGGTCGTCGCGGAGCGCGAGACCGTCGCCGACATCCCCGTCAGCGAGCCCGACCGGCGGCGGCCCGACCGGCTGAGGCACTGGTCCCTCGGCTACTACCCGGTCGAGCTCGAGGGCGCCCTGGTGGGTGTGGGCGTCCTCTCGTCCGACGAGACCCACAACCGCGAACTGCTCACCGAACTCCAGGCCAGCGAGGAGCTGCGGACCCTGACCGAGCGCGCCGGGGCGCTCGGCTCCTGGGAGTACGAGGTCGCGACGCGCAGGTCGCGGTGGTCGGCGGGCCTGCGCCACCTGCTCGGCGTCACCGACGACGTGCCGGCCGATCCCACGAGCTTCGTCGCCGTCCTGCACCCCGACGACCGCGAAGCGTTCGAGCGGTCCTTCGCCGACCGGCTCGCGGCTCCGGGCACGATGCTGCTGCGCCACCGGATCGTGCGGCCCGACGGAGCCGTGCGCGTGCTCGAGGTGCGCGGCGCGAGCGAGGGCGTCGACGGGGCGGTGACCCGCCTCTACGGCACCACCCAGGACGTCACCGAGCAGGTCGAACGGGCCGACCGCATCGAGCAGGTCGAACGGTTGCTCACCGATGGGGAAGCGCTGGCCCGGATGGGGTCGTTCGAGGTCAGCTTCACGAGCGGACACGTGCTGCTGTCACCCGGCCTCGCCGATCTGCTCGGCCGGGACGCCGATGTCGATGCCGTCGCGGCGCTGTCGGAGCTCCGGGCCCTCGTCCACCCCGACGACCGCCCGCAGCGCGACGCGCTGTTCGTGCAGGCCATGCGCACCGGCGGGTTCAGGCCGGTGCAGCTGCGGTTGCGCCTGCCGACCGGTCAGCAGCGAACCATCGAGGTCAGCGCGTCGTGCGACTTCGGTGAGGACGGGGCGCCACGCCGACTGCTGGGCACGACCGTCGACGTGACCGAACGGGAGCAGCTGCGGCAGGAGCGCGTCGAGCTGCTCGAACGGACCATCACCGCGCGCGACCACGAACGTCGCAGGATCGCCGAGCACCTCCACGACGAGGCCGTCCAAGCGGTGACGGCGAGCCTGCTGCGGGTGGACCACGCCCTGGCGTCCGGTTCGACGCAGCCGCTGGAGCGCGCCAGACCGGCGTTGGAGGCCGCGATCCGCAGCCTGCGTCTGAACATCATGGAACTCGCGCCGGTGGACCTCGGTGTCGAAGGGCTCGAGGCGACCATCGCCGGCTACGCCCACCGGCTCTTCGAGGATGAGCGCGTCGCGGTGACCTTGGAGGTCGCGCTCGGGAACGAGGCACGGATCCCCGAGGGCGTCCAGCTCGTCTGCTACCAGCTCGTGCGGGAGGCGTTGACGAACGTGCACAAGCACGCACGGGCGACGGCGGTCCGCGTCGTGTTGGCGGTCGGTGAGGGCGTGCTGTCGGGGGAGGTGACCGACGACGGCGTCGGGTTGGTCGACGAGGAGTCGCGACCGGGCCACCTCGGCACCAGGTTGATGCGCGAACGGGTCGCCCTCGTCGGGGGTGCGGTCGTCCGGGAGGCGGCACGCGGTGGACGTGGGACCACCGTGCGTTGGCAACTACCCCTCTGAGCTCGCGGACGCGGCCCGCCGGACCGCGTCGAGCAGCGTCCCGACGGGTGCCCCCTTCGGGACGTGGAGAGCTGCCCCAGCCGCCAGGACGAGCTCGCGGTGGTGGCGGTCAGCGTGGGCGCCGAGCGCGACGACCGTCAGGGCCGGGCATCGTCCGCGCAGTCGTTCGAGCAGCCGCTCGGTCGCGGGCGCTCCGCCGGACAAGCCGGCGTCGAGCACCACGACGTCGGGTTCGGTGACGACGCACGCATCCACGAGCTCGTCGGGGCCGGTGACCTCGCCCACCCAGATCATGTCGTGCTGGTCGGCGACGATCTCCTGGAGGGCGAGCCGCACGTACGCCGCATCGTCGGCGACGAGCACCCGGATGGGTGGCACGGCGGCTGCTCCTGTGCGCGATGACGGCCCGCCCACGGGATGGACGGCGGTGGTAGCCCAGGGTGACCCGCGAGCGTGACGTCGGCGTGACGCAGGCGTGTCATCCGGGCGCACGACATCTGGAGCCCCGTCGTCAGGACCCCCGGAGCAACCCCTCGCGGCTGGCGATCGCGACCGCTTCGAGCTTGGAGTGTGCGCCGAGCTTGCCGGAGATGTTGCGCACGTGGTTGCGCACGGTGTGCGTCGACAGGAACAGGCCCTCCGCGATGGCCTGGGTGGAGGCGCCCTCCGCGAGCAGCTGCAGCACCTCCCGTTCCCGGGGGGAGAGGTCCTGTCCGACGCGCTCCTTCGCCCGGCGCAGGTGCTGGCCCACGTCGCGCAGCTGCTCCGGTGCGAACAGGACCGCGCCACCGAGGAGCCGGCGCACCGCGGCGACCAGCTCGTGCAGCGGCGTCGTCTTGGGCAGGAAGCCCGCGGCGCCGGCTTCGACCGCCCGAGCGAGCACGTCGACACCCGTCTCCGCGGACAGCACCAGCACCCGGCTCGCCGGGCTGGCCGCGAGTGCGTCCGCCGTCCCGCTGGCGCCGTCTCCATCGGGCAGACGGACGTCCATGATGACGACCTCGGGCTGGTGCTGGGCGATGACCGCGAGCCCGGTCGTGAGGTCCGGTGCGGTCGCGACGACCTCCAAGCCCGGCACGGCCCCGAGCGTCTCGGCGAGCGCTTCAGCCACGAGCTGGTGGTCGTCCACGACCACGATGCGAGCCGTCCCCGTCGTCTCCGCCGTCCCCACGTCCGCCCTTCCCCCCACCACGAACCTCCCCGTGTGCGGGCAGAAGATGCCTCATCTGCGTCTCGTCGTCCACACCGTCCGTGCGGCAAGGTTCCCTCGGGCCGTTGAGAGACAGCGGCGTCCAGGAGGGTGGACGTGTTCCGCAGAGAGCTGAGACGGGCCCTGCGTTGCGACGAACTCCGGTTGCACTTCCAACCGATCGTCCGCGCGGCCACCAGGCGCGGCATCGGTGCCGAAGCGCTCGTCCGCTGGCAGCACCCGACGCTGGGGTTGCTCGCACCGGGGGTCTTCCTGCCCGCCGCCGAGGCGTCAGGGCTCCTGCCCGACGTCGGGTCGTGGGTCATCGATCGGGCCATCGCCGCGCGGGCGGGCTGGGCCGCCGGCACCACGGTGAGCATCAACCTCGCACCGGCTGAGCTCGCCGCCCGTGGGACCGAACTCGTCGATCGCATCGTCGACGGTTGTGCAGCGGCTGCCATCGCCCCCTCCGACGTCTGGGTCGAGGTGACCGAGCAGCCGATCGCGCAGGTCGGCCCGGTCCTGGCCGTCCTCCGTGCCCTGTCGGACGCCGGCGTCACCGTCGCGCTGGACGACCTGGGGGCCGGCGATTCGTCCCTCGAACGTCTCCGCGAGCTCCCCTTCGAGGTGTGCAAGCTCGACCGGTCCCTCGTGGCCGGGACGAGCACCACCGTCGGCACCGAACGGGTCCGTTCGATCCTCGTCGAGCTGCGCCGCACCGGTGTCCGAGCGGTCGCCGAGGGCGTGGAGACCGCGACCCAGGCGCGCGTGCTCGAGGAGCTCGGGTGCGACCTGCTCCAGGGCTACCACCTCGGTCGCCCGGCCCCGGACGTCGAGGTCGCCGCGACGCTC
>CAYSTY010000283.1:0-3641 GCA_964433685.1 uncultured Actinomycetota bacterium
GCTGGTCATCGAGATGAACCCGCGGGTCTCGCGTTCGTCGGCGCTCGCGTCCAAGGCGACTGGGTTCCCGATCGCGAAGATCGCCGCCAAGCTGGCGATCGGCTACACCCTCGACGAGATCGCCAACGACATCACGCGGGAGACCAAGGCGGCGTTCGAACCGTCCATCGACTACGTGGTGGTCAAGGTCCCGCGGTTCACCTTCGAGAAGTTCGCCGGCGCCGACGACACGCTCACCACGAAGATGAAGTCGGTCGGCGAGGTGATGGCCATGGGCCGCACCTTCAAGGAGGCGTTCAACAAGGCGCTGCGCAGCCTCGAGGACGGCACCCTCGGGTTCGGGTGCGGCGCTCCGCTCGACCTCGACGAGACCGGATTGGTCGACGCGCTCGTGCGGCCCACCGCGACGCGGGTGCGTGCCGTCGCCGAGGCGCTCACCCGTGGGTGGGGGATCAACCGGGTCAGCGAGCTGACCGGCTACGACCCGTGGTTCGTCGATCAGATGCTGCAGCTGGTCGAACGGCGCCGGGAGCTTCGTGCCCACGAGCACCTCGAGGCCGTCTCCGACGAGCTGCTGCGCGCCGCCAAGGCCGACGGGTTCTCCGACGCCCACCTCGCCGAGGTGCTGCGCACCACCGAGCACCAGGTCCGTGCCCGGCGGCACGCCATCGGGCTGCACCCGGTGTTCAAGACGGTGGACACCTGCGCCGCCGAGTTCGAGGCGTTCACGCCCTACCACTACTCGACCTACGAGGCCGAGGACGAGGTCGCACCCTCCGACCGCGACAAGGTCATCGTCCTCGGCTCCGGCCCGAACCGGATCGGGCAGGGCGTCGAGTTCGACTACTGCTGCGTCCACGCGGTCTTCGCCCTGCGCGATGCGGGCTACGAGACCATCATGATCAACTGCAACCCGGAGACGGTGTCGACCGACTACGACACCGCCGACCGGCTGTACTTCGAGCCGCTGACGCTCGAGGACGTGCTCGAGGTCTGCCGTCGCGAGCAGCCCGTCGGGGTGCTGGTCCAGATGGGCGGCCAGACCCCGCTCAAGCTCGCGCACGAGCTCGAGAACGCCGGTGTCCCGATCTGGGGTACCTCGCCGGACGCGATCGACGCGGCCGAGGACCGGGGACGGTTCGGCAAGCTCATGGAGCAGCTCGGCGTGTCGATGCCGCCGGGGGGGATCGCCCGTTCCGCCGACGAGGCTGCCGACACCGCCGAGCGGATCGGGTACCCGGTCCTGGTGCGTCCCTCGTACGTCCTCGGCGGTCGCGCGATGCGGATCGTCGACGACGCGGTCGGGCTCGAGCGCTACCTCGCCGAGGCCGTCAGCGCCGCACCCGACCAGCCGATCCTCGTCGACCGCTTCCTCGACGGCGCCATCGAGGTCGACGTCGACGCAGTGTTCGACGGCCAGCGGACCTTCGTGGGCGGCGTCCTCGAACACATCGAGGAAGCCGGGGTCCACTCGGGCGACTCCGCCTGCACCCTGCCGCCGCTGACCCTGTCGCGCCAGCAGATCGCCGAGATCGGCCGTATCACCGACGGCATCGCGCGCGGGCTGGAGGTCCGCGGTCTGCTCAACGTCCAGTACGCCATCAAGGACGACCAGGTCGTGGTGCTCGAGGCCAACCCGCGCGCGTCCCGGACCATCCCGTTCACCTCGAAGGCGACCGGCGTCGCGCTGGCGAAGGTGGCGGCCCGGGTCATGGCCGGCGCCACGCTCGACCAGCTCCAGGACGAGGGGATGATCCCCGCCCTCGACGCGGTCACCGGGCCGCGTCCCGCGCACATCGCCGTCAAGGAGGCGGTCCTGCCCTTCGACCGGTTCCCGGGCGTCGACGCGCTGCTCGGACCCGAGATGCGCTCCACGGGTGAGGTCATGGGCATCGACCGCGACTTCGGTGCGGCGTTCGCCAAGTCGCAGGCCGGGACCGGCACGATGGTCCTGCCGACCGGGGGCCGCGTGTTCGTGTCGGTGGCCAACCGCGACAAGCGGGCGATCGTGTTCCCCGCCAAGCGTCTGGTCGACCTCGGGTTCGACCTGATCGCGACCGAGGGGACCGCCGACCTGCTCCAGCGTGCCGGCATCGCGGTCGAGGTCGTCGGCAAGGTCTCGTCGGGGGACCACAGCATCCTCGACCTGCTCACCTCGGGCACGGTCGGGTTGGTGCTCAACACCCCGTTCGGACCGACCACCCACAGCGACGGCTACGCCATCCGCCAGGCGGCGGTGACCTCCGGGGTACCCGTCATCACGACGCTGGCCGGCATCTTCGCCGCGATCCAGGGCGTCGAGGCGGTGCGCACCGGCGCGCTCGAGGTCCGTTCGCTCCAGGAGCACCAGGCGGCGTTCGCGGAGGTGCGCGGGTGAGCAAGCTGCGTGCCGGACAGGTCATGGGTCGCGACGACCCCGCGATGCCCGTGAAGGCCACCTGCGAGGTGCTGGTCCGGCGTCGCCAGGGCGCCTACTGGCTGCTGACGATCTCCGCGCCCGAGATCGCGGAACGGGCCGAGCCGGGCCAGTTCGTCGACATCGCCGTCGATGCCGCCGGCACGCTGCTGCGTCGGCCGTTCTCGATCGCGCGGGTGTCGAAGCAGGGACCGTTCGCGGGGACCGTCGACGTCGTCTTCGATGCGCACGGACCGGGCACGGAGTGGCTCACCGCGGTCGAGGCGCACGACGTGCTCGACGTCATCGGACCGCTCGGCACGCCCTTCCCGCTCCCGAAGCGCCGGGTGTCCTGCCTGCTCGTGGGCGGCGGGTACGGCACCGCCCCCCTCTTCTTCCTCGCCGAGCGTCTCGTCCGCCAGGGGCTGCGGGTCGACCTCATCGTGGGTGCCGCCAGCAAGGACCGCCTCCTCGACGTCATCGAGGCCAAGCGCGCGTCGGCGTCGGTGACGTTCACCACCGAGGACGGCTCGTACGGCGAACGGGGACGGGTCACCGACGTGCTCGAGGAGGTGGCGGACCGGTGCGGCACCGGTGTGGTCTACGCGTGCGGGCCGAACCCGATGCTGCGCGCCGTCAGCGAACGCTGCGTCGAACTCGAACTGCCGGTCCAGGTCGCCGTCGAGGAACGGATGGCGTGCGGCACCGGGGTGTGCTTCACGTGCGTGCTGCCGATCCGTGGCAAGGACGGCGGCGTGCGGATGAAGCGGTCCTGCACCGACGGGCCGGTGTTCAACGGCGCCCGGATCGCGTGGGACGAGAGCCGTTACAGCGCCGGGCCGGCCGTGGTCGACGAGGAGCCCGAGGCGGACGCCGCCGACGAACGCCTCACCGACGCCGACCTCTGGGGTGACGCATGAGCGGTCCCGCGGAGGAGCGGCCGATCCGGTCTCGGGAGGGACGGTCGTGAGTAGCGACGTGCGCAAGGTCGATCCGGTCGCGCCGGTCGAGGTGCTGGCCGAGGGGGCGATCCCGACCTCGGAGGTCGACCTCGGTACGCGCGTGGGCAAGCTGCAGCTCGCCTCGCCGATCCTGTCCGCCTCGGGCTGCTTCGCATCGGGGGCGGAGATCGACCGGTTCCACGACATCACCGACCTCGGTGCGGTGGTGGTCAAGTCCGTCACGCTCGAACCGCGCGAGGGCCTGCCGACGCCGCGGATGGCCGAGACCCCGTCGGGGATGCTCA
>CAYSTY010000284.1:0-3635 GCA_964433685.1 uncultured Actinomycetota bacterium
TCTGGCTGGCGACGGGAGGTATGGAGCTCGGCGCGACCACGGTCATGACCATGGGTTTCGGGCTGCGTGAGCACATCCTCGACCTGTTCGAGTCGCAGTCGGGCCTGCGGATGAACCACGCCTACTTCCGCCCCGGCGGCATCGCGCACGACCTGACCGACGACTTCGTCGAGCGGTGCGAGGCCCTGCTCGAGATGATCCCGCCCAAGATGCAGGACTTCGAGGACCTGCTGCGCAAGAACCCCATCTTCAACGACCGCCTCCGCGGCGTCGGCTACATCGATGCGGAGACCTGCTACGCCTACGGCGTCACCGGTCCCCTGCTGCGTGCCGCCGGCGTGCCCTTCGACCTGCGCAAGGCGCAGCCGTACTCGGGCTACGACCGCTACGACTTCGACGTGC
Organism: uncultured Actinomycetota bacterium; assembly: GCA_964433685.1. Taxonomy (GTDB): domain Bacteria; phylum Actinomycetota; class Nitriliruptoria; order Nitriliruptorales; family Nitriliruptoraceae; genus Nitriliruptor. The sequence continues at coordinate 403 of CAYSTY010000284.1, forward strand.
CGACCTCCGACCTGAAGGACTGCTGGGGTCGCTTCGAGGTGCGCGTCGCCGAGATCCACGAGTCGATGCGCATCATCCGCCAGGCGCTCGACCAGCTGCCCGGTGGACGGGTCATGGTGGACGACAAGCGCATCGCCTGGCCTTCGCAGCAGTCGGTGGGTGTCGACGGCGTCGGCAACGACCCCGAGTACATCCGCCACATCATGGGCGAGTCGATGGAAGCCCTGATCAACCACTTCAAGCTGGTGACCCAGGGCTTCACCGTCCCGGCCGGACAGGTCTACGTGCCGGTCGAGTCGCCGCGCGGCGAGCTCGGGTACGCGGTGACCTCGGCGGGGAGCAACAAGCCCTACCGCGTCCACGTCCGCGAGCCCTCGTTCGTCAACCTCCAGTCCGCCGACGTCATGAGCCGCGGCGGTTCGATCTCGGACGTCATCGTGATCGTCGCCTCCCTCGACCCGATCATGGGTGGCGTCGACCGCTGATCGACCCCACCTCGTAGGTCTCACCTCGCACGCCCCCGCCCCGCGTCCCACCCGCTCCGCCACCTTCCACCACCGAGGTCCAGAGCCGTGCCCCTCCCCGAGTCCACGCGCGACGAGCTGCGTGCGCTGACGCAGAAGTACCCCGTCGCGCGCGCCGCCCTGCTGCCGATGCTCCACCTCGTGCAGTCCCACGAGGGCTACGTCAGCGACGACGGGGTGGCGCTGTGCGCCGAGGTGCTGGGCCTGACCAAGGCCGAGGTCGGGGGCGTCGCGACCTTCTACACCATGTTCAAGCGGGAACCGGTGGGTGACTACCTGCTGAGCGTGTGCACCAACCCGACGTGCAAGATCGCGGGCGGGCAGGACATCTACGAGTCCTACGTCGCGGCCTGCGGTGGGCGGCACACCGACCCGGACGGCGCCGGCATCATGGTCGAGCACGCGGAGTGCCTCGGCATCTGCGACGCCGCGCCCGTCGTGCAGATCAACTACGAGATGTACGGGCCGGTCACCACCGACCAGGCGATGGACCTGTTGACGAAGGCCAAGGCCGGTGACCCGCCGGCCTCGAACTGGTCGGGTGAGGTGCCCCCGACCTTCGGCGCCATCGAACGCGAGCTGTCCGGCATCGACGACGGCGTCCACGACCACCTCGTCGAGGCGGCGCGGGCGCAGGCGACCGGTCCCGTGCCGCCGGCGTACCGGACCGGTGAGACCGACATCCCGGTGACCCACCCCGGCGGCGACCCGACCGGCCACGGCGGCCAGGCGTTCGCCGCGGCGGCCAACCTCGACGGTCGCGCCCCCGACGCCGCGGCGACCGACGCCGCCCTGACCGCGGCCGCCGCGCAGGACGAGCGTTCGGCCACCCCCGAGGACGCCGACGCATCCGCGGCCGCCGATGCCACGGCCGACGAGGACGCCTACGGCGAGGGTCAGGAGCTCGCCGACCAGGCGGCACGTCCCGCGCCCCCGACCCCCGGCTCGGCCGAGGTCGGTGCCGAGGAGACGATGGACGACCACGCGGGCGACCCGCCCCCGTCCGCGCGCACCGGCGTCCCGGCCGATGCCCCCGAGCCCGGGACCGCGCAGCGCAGCGAGAACGAACCGCACGAGGAGGGTGGCCGATGAGCGACGAGATCACGCCTCCAGTGGGGGGCGATCCGACCGCACCTCCCGCCGGCGAGGGTGAGCTGCACCTCGCCCACCGGGCACCCGGCGCCGCCATCGCGATGACCGAGCGCTACAGCGTCCCGAACGCCGCCGACATCGACGTGTACGAGCAGCACGGCGGCTACGTCGGGCTGCGCAGGGCGCTCGAGATGGACCCGAAGGACATCATCGAGACCGTCAAGGAGGCCGGTGTCCGCGGCCGTGGCGGCGCGGGCTTCCCGACCGGCATGAAGTGGTCGTTCGTCGCCCAGGACACCGGCAAGCCGGTCTACATCGTCTGCAACGCCGACGAGGGCGAACCGGGGACCTTCAAGGACCGCGAGCTGATGGAGCTCGACCCGCACCAGCTCGTCGAGGGCATGGTCGTGGGCGGGCTCGCGCTCAACTCCGAGCAGGGCTACATCTACCTGCGCGGCGAGTTCGCCCACGCCGGTCGGCAGCTGACCCGGGCCATCCGTCAGGCCTACGAGCGCGGCTACCTCGGACCCGACGTCCTCGGTTCGGGCAAGCGCTTCGACCTCACCCTCCACCGGGGCGCGGGGGCCTACATCTGCGGCGAGGAGACGGCGCTGCTCGACTCGCTCGAGGGCCGTCGCGGCCAGCCGCGCCTGCGGCCGCCGTTCCCCGCGACGCACGGGCTGTTCGGGTGCCCGACCACGGTCAACAACGTCGAGTCGATCGCCAGCGTGCCGTTCATCCTGCGCCACGGGGTCGACTGGTACCGCCAGTGGGGGACCGACAAGTCCGCCGGCCCCAAGCTGATGTGCATCTCCGGTGAGATCGAGCGCCCCGGCAACTACGAGTTCCCCCTCGGCGCCACCGTCCAGGAGATGCTCGACGCCTGCGGCGGCATGAAGGACGGCAAGGCGCTCAAGTTCTTCTGCCCGGGCGGGTCGTCGACCCCGCTGCTGCCCGCATCGAAGGCCGACACCCCGTACACCTACGAGGCGGTCGCGGAAGCCGGCTCGATGCTCGGCACCGGCGCCCTGATGCTGTACGCCGAGGACACCTGCGTGGTCGACATGGTCCGCGGGTGGACCAAGTTCTACGAGCACGAGTCCTGCGGCAAGTGCACCCCGTGCCGTGAGGGCAGCTACTGGCTGTCGCAGATCTACGACCGGCTCGAGACCGGCACGGGACGGATGGAGGACCTCGACCTGCTCGAGGACCTCTGCGACAACATCTTCGGCCGGGTGTTCTGCGCCCTCGGCGACGGGATGACCTCACCGATCGTCTCGAGCCTGCAGTACTTCCGGGACGAGTACGTCGAGCACATCCGCCAGGGCCGCTGCCCCTACGGGGCCAGCGAACCGCGGCGCGACATCGCCGTGCTCGACTCGCGCACCGACGAGGAGGGGCACGTCCTGCACCCCGCCGTCCCCGAGTCCACGACCGCGAACGTGGGGCAGCTCGCCCCCGTGCGACAGGCCTGACCGATGTCCCAGCAGCCCGACGAGCTCGTCACCCTGACCATCGACGGTCAGCGGATCAGCGTGCCCAAGGGGACGCTCATCATCCGCGCCGCCGAGCAGCTCGGCACCATCGTGCCGCGCTTCTGCGACCACCCGCTGCTCG
>CAYSTY010000285.1:0-3634 GCA_964433685.1 uncultured Actinomycetota bacterium
CGCTCGCGCCCGAGCAGCTGCGCGACCGGGTGATGGCCGACGTCCGCGGGCACTTCCGACCCGAGTTCCTCAACCGCATCGACGAGGTCGTGATCTTCGACCGGCTCGCGACCGACCAGCTGCGCTCCATCGCTGACATCCAGCTCGACCGGCTCCGGGCGCGGCTCGCCGACCGCGACCTCGACCTCGAGGTGTCGGACGCGGCGCTCGACTGGCTCGCCGAGCGTGGGTTCGACCCCATCTACGGCGCGCGGCCACTCAAGCGCGTGATCCGCAGGGAGCTCGAGGACCAGCTCGCCAAGGCGCTGCTCGCCGGGGACATCCTCGACGGCGACACGGTCGGCGTCGGCGTCGCCGAGGGCGCGCTGACGGTCGACGCGCACCGACCCGACGGCGGGTCCACCACGGGCGACGAGGCGGACGCGACCGGCCCCGTGGGTGCGCTGCCGCCCGGCTGACCCTGCCCGGCTGACCCTGCCCGACCTCAGGCGGGCGCGACCCCGGGCGCGTCCGGCGTCCCGGGTGTCCCCGGCGTGGTCGGCCTCGCCCCGGCGCCGTGCTGGACCCGCAGCAGCGTCAGGCCGGTCGCGGCGGCCACCGCGAGCGTGACCAGCGAACCGACGAACCCGGGCTTGGTGATCATCAGGAACACGATCGCGATGTCGCCCGGCAGGAGGAAGGACTCGGCGACGGCGACCTTGCGTGCGTCGCGGAGCGCGACGAGTTCGGCGGTGACCGGCCCGTCCGGGGCCGCGTCCGCCGCTCCCACCAGACGCTTGACGCTCGGGTCGATCACCCCGATCGCCATCACGGCGGCGAAGGCGAACAGGGCGAGGGAGACCTCGACCCAGCCCGACCCCCACCAGTCACCGGCGAAGGCGAGGTAGAGCCCGGCGACCAGCACCAGCGGTGCGGCCACCCCGGCGAGGTCGTTGACGCCCTTCATCACCCGGGCCGACCCCCGCAACCCGTCGACCGTCGTGGCCCGTCGCAGACCCGCGCCGAGGAGCGGCGACAGGATGGTCGAGCCGACCAGCACGATCGCGCCGATCACGTGGATGAAGACCACGACCGAGTACAGCGTCACGCTACGACCTCCCGGACCGTCCGGCTCCCCACCGGCTCCCCGCCGGGAACTATCCGCCGCGTCGCTGAGTCTGTCCAGACCCGCGGGTAGGTTCCGCGTCCCGTCGACAGGAGCGAGGTGGGTCGCACACGCGCACGTCTGGTGTTCGGCGGGGTCCTGCTCGCGATGCTCATCGTCGCCGGCTGGGTCCAGCAGCCCGCCGCCGACGTGCGCTCCGGGGACGAGGTGCTGGTCATCGCGCACTCCGGCGCCCAGGCGTACGCGCCGACGAACACGCTGCCGGCGTTCGACCTGGCGCTCGAGCAGGGCGCCGACGTGCTCGAGATGGACCTGCAGCTCACCGCCGACGACGAGGTGGTGGTGATCCACGACGGGACCGTCGACCGGACCACCGACGGCACCGGCGCGGTCCGCGACCTCACCCTCGACCGGGTGCGCGACCTCGACGCCGGGTCGTGGTTCGAAGCTGCCGACGGCACGCGCCCGTTCGACGGGCAGGACGTACGTATCCCCACCTTCGCCGAGGTGCTCGACGCCTACCCCGACGTCCCGCTCAACGTCGAGCTCAAGACCGACGGTGGGGAGGCGATCGTCCAGCCGGTCATCGACCTCGTCGCCGCGTCGGGGCGCGCCGACTCGGTGACCATCTCCTCGTTCGACGCGAGCTACCTCGCCCCGGTGCGCGCCCAGCTGCCCGAGGTCCGCACCAACATGCCGGAGGGAGAGACCACCGGCTTCTACGTCCGTCAGCTCATCGGGCTGCACCCGTGGTGGGCGCCACCCGGCGAGGTGTTCCAGGTCCCCGAGGACCACGACGGTCGCCGCGTGGTCACCTCGCGGTTCGTGCGCGCCGCCGAACGGCTCGGCACGACCGTCGAGGTGTGGACCGTCAACGACCCCGAGCAGATGCACCGGCTGCTCGACGCCGGTGTCCACGGGATCATGACCGACGTCCCCGACGTGCTCGTCGACGTGATCGAGGAGCGACGGGCGGAGCGCGGCATCGCGCGCGGGCCCGACCCGGCCCGGTACGTGGGGCAGCTCGAGCGGGCCGAACGGCTCCAGGACGGGTGGTCCTGGCTCACCCCCGTGCTCGCCGCGATCACCTTCCTCGGCGACGAGGAGTTCTACCTGCTGTGCTTCCCGCCGCTGTACTGGGCGATCAGCCGACGGTGGGGGATGCGGCTCGGAGCGATGCTGCTGGTGACCGCCGGGGTCAACGGGGTGCTCAAGCTCGGCTTCGCCACGCCACGTCCCGGGTTCCTCGACCCGCAGCTGGCCCGCGTCGACGAGCACAGCTTCGGCCTGCCCTCCGGCCACGCGCAGAACGCTGCGGCGGTCTGGGGGCTGCTCGCCACCGGGGCGCGTCGGCGCGGCGTGCGGGTGGGGCTCGTGGCGCTCGTCGTCGCCATCGGCTGGAGCCGGGTCCACCTCGGTGCCCACCTGTTCGAGGACCTGCTCGTCGGGTGGGCCGTCGGGGCCCTGCTCGTGCTGGCCTTCGTCCGTCTGGAAGGACGGGCCCGGGCGTGGTGGCGCCGCGTCGGTGACGCCGAGCGCATCCTCGCCGGTGTCGTGGCCTCGCTCGCGCTGATCGCCCCGGCGGTGCTCCTGGCGGGCCGGTTGCGCGGGGTCAGCTTCGGGTGGATCGGCCTGCCGGACGCGACGGCCGTCGCCGGTGCCAGCGCCGTGGTCACCCCGGCCGGGACCCTCGTGGGCCTGGTCGTCGGGCTCGTGATCCTCGGCCGCGGTGGTGGCTTCGAGGTGGACGGTCCGCTCGGTCGCCGGGTCGTACGGGTGCTGGCCGGCACCGTGGTCCTGCTCGTGCTGTGGCAGGGGCTCGGGGCGGTGCTACCCGACGGTGAAGGTCCGCTGGCGCTGGTCCTGCGCTACCTGCGCTACGGGCTCGTCGGTGCGTGGGTCGGCGGCGTCGGTCCGCTGTTGTTCGTACGCGTCGGGCTCGCACCCGCTGGTGGCGTCGTGACCGCGGGCTCGCAGGCGCCGGACGGCCGAGGCGCCTCCGAGCGGACCGTCTGACCATCGGGCAGGCTGGCGGCCCCCCGCCCCCGTCCCCGGAGAGCTGCGTGGCCGTCGCGCGAACCGATGCCGTCGTCGTCGGTGCCGGCCCCAACGGACTCACCGCCGCGGTCACGCTCGCCCGCCAGGGGTTCCGGGTCACCGTCCTCGAGGCGCACGACGAGGTCGGTGGTGGCGCCCGCAGCCGCGACGACCTCACCGTGCCCGGCGTGCTCCACGACGTGTGCAGCGCCATCCACCCCTTCGGCGCGGCCTCCTACGCGCTGCGCGAGCTGCCGCTGGAACGGCACGGTCTGCGCTGGGCCCACCCGGAGGTCGGTGTCGCCCACCCGCTCGACAGCGGCGAGGCAGCGCTCAAGTACCGCGACCTCGACCGCACCGTCGCCGAGCTGGGCGAGGACGGCCCCACCTGGGACCGCCTCCACGGGCACATCGTGCGCAACTTCGACGACGTGGCCGGCGACCTGCTCGGACCGATCATCCGCGTCCCACGACACCCGATCGCCACCGCGC
>CAYSTY010000286.1:0-3594 GCA_964433685.1 uncultured Actinomycetota bacterium
CCGGGCAGCTGGTACTCGACCGGGTCCTCGGTGGTGATGCAGTTGACCCCCGGCTGGTTGAGCACGTTGAGGGTCGCGTACAGGGTGGTCGACTTGCCCGAACCGGTAGGTCCGGTGACCAGGATCATCCCGTACGGCTTGGTGTACGACGACGCGAAGCGGCGCTCGTTGTGGTCGAGGAAGCCGAGGTCGTCGAGGGTCAGCAGCACCGAGGTCTTGTCGAGGATGCGCATCACGACCTTCTCCCCGTGCACGGTCGGCAACGTGGAGAAGCGCAGGTCGATGGCCTTCCCGGCCACCGACAGGCTGATGCGTCCGTCCTGGGGCACGCGCCGTTCGGCGATGTCCACCTCGGCCATGATCTTCAGCCGGCTGACGACCCCGGACTGGATCGTCTTCGGCGAGCGCATCACCTCGTGCAGCACCCCGTCGATGCGGTAGCGGACCCGCAGGTCCTTCTCCCCCGGCTCGATGTGGATGTCCGACGCGCCGTCCGCCACGGCCTGCGAGATCAGCAGGTTGACGAACTTGACGATCGGCGCCTCCTCGGTGACGGCGGTCAGCGAGGCGAGGTCCTCGAGCGCATCGTCCTCGGCGGCGAGGTCGCCGGCCATGGCCTCGATGTCGTCGCTCATGGAGGCGTAGCGTGTGACCCCGTCGAGGACGTCGTCCCGGGTGGCGATGACGACCTTGAGGTCCATCTTCGTCACGGTCCGCACGTCGTCCATCGCGACGACGTTGGCCGGGTCGCTCATGGCGACCACGAGCTTGCCGTCCTCGAACCGGATCGGCAGGAGCGCGTGCTTGCGCGCCAGACCGCTCGGGACCAACGTGACCGCGCGCGGGTCGATGTCGGTCTCGGCGAGGTCGACGAACTCCATGCCGACCTGGTCGGCGAGCGCGGCGACGAGTTCGCGCTCGGCGATGGCTCCCGTGGCCACCAGGATCCGGCCGAGGGACCGGCCGCTCTCGCGCTGATCGTGCTCGGCGAGACGCAGCTGCTCCACGGTGATCAGACCGCGGTCGATGAGGATCTGTCCGAGCTGCCTCACGGCCCGACCTCCAGCGCGGCCGCCGCGACCGCGAGGGGTCCGGTGGCTGCGAGGTGGCGGCGTGCCTCGTGGAGGAGGTCGACGAGGACCCGCTTGACGTCGTCGCGGTCGCGGACGTCGGCCACGACGACCGGGACGCTGCCCTGGACCTCGAGGCGGTCGCGGACCCCGACGACCAGGGCCGTGACGTCGTCGGTCCGCCCCCGGGCGTTGACCACGATCACGTGGGGGATGGTCGCGACGTCGGCGATCGCCCGCGCGGTGCGCCGCGCCGCCTCGTCGTCGGCGACGGACCCGTCGACCACGAACACGACGCCGAGCATCCCGTCGGCGACCAGCTCCCAGGAGACGTCGAACCGGTCGCGACCGGAGGTGCCGAACAGGTACAGGGCCAGGTCGGGGGCCACGGTGACCCGTCCGAAGTCCATCGCCACCGCGGGGGTCTCCGGCGCAGCGGCGACGGCCGCCCCCGGTTCCTCGGTCGACAGGACCGCGACCTCGGAGATGGTGCGCACGAACGTCGTGGTCCCGGCGGCGTACGGACCGGTCACCACGACCTTGACGGTCCGGACGGGGCCGCGGCGGGCCACCTCGAGGCGGGGTCGGCCGCTCACAGGGCCTCCACCCCGACGATCAACCGGCGGAGCAGGTCGTCGTCGATGGCCGGGTCGGGCCTGAGCGTCGGCACGGCCGCGGTCGGGACCGCAGCGACCGAGCGCTCACGGACAGCGAGCGACTCCTGCGTCGCGAGGAGGGCACCGACCGGGGTCGGGGCACCCGCGGGGGTGATGACGACGAGGTGCCGGGCGAGGAGGGCAGCCAGCGACGCGCGGGTGCCGAAGGCGCCCCGGCCGCTGGCGCGGATCAGGTCGTCGACCGTCCGGTGGCCATCCACGAGCGCCAGCAGCGCCCACGCGTCCGCATCGATGGTGATGGCGGCACGACCGGGACCGACGACGGCGGTGAGCGTGACGGACACCACGTCGTCCGCGGCGCCGGTGTCGGCCAGCAGGTCGTGCCAGCGCACCAGACGAGCGGTGATCTCGGCCAGGAGGTCCTCGATCGGCACGTCGTGAGCCGAGGCGGACCCGACCGGGTCGGGGTCGTCGGTCGCGACGAACCGGAACGTGCCGGTGGGGCGCCTGACGAGGTCGAAGGCGGCGTCGACGATGTGGTCGCGGAGCACGTCGTGCACCACCGGTGGACCACCGAGCGCCACGATGGCGCGGGCGAGTTCCTGGTCGCTCGGGATCCCGACGTGCGCGTCGAGCGCGGCGGTCAGCGTGTCCCCGTCGACGATGCCGGCGCCGAGCAGCCGCCGGGCGAACCCGAAGGTCCCCGCGGCCGCCGTCGCGGCGTGGACACGGCCAGCGCGCACGTCGACACGGCCCCGTTCACGGCCGGTGGTGACGGTGAGCCGTCCGGTCTTGCCGGTCGTCTCGAGCAGCCGCAGCACCTCGGCCAGCGTGAGATCGGCGAGGTCACCCTCGAGCACGGGTCACCCCCTCGTCGTCGCGGGAGGCCTCGCACGCGGATGTGGAGCGGTCGCGAGGTCGCACGCTCGCTCCTTCCACGTCGACGGAGGACCGTCGCTCCGAGCGCGACGACGGTCCCTCCTGCCTTCGGCCAGGAGGGGCGCGACTTGAGCGGTCGGGCTCCTGTCACGACGCGGGGCGCACGTGACGGACGTGACCCGTGTGGCGGGTGGGGCTGGTGATCGCAGGCGCGGCAGGCGGGTGGCGGTGGCTGCGGCGTTCAGCTCGCCTGGATCAGCGCCGCCGTCGCCGCCGCCGACATCACCGTCACCGGAGCCCGTTGCCCCGTCCAGCGACGGTACGAGGCCGCCGCCTGGCCGACGAGCATCCCGAGGCCGTGGTGGCTGCCGGCACCGACCTCCTGCGCCGACACCAGGAACGGGGTCGTCCGCCCGTAGACCAGGTCGTAGGCGTCCTGGTCGGCGGTGAGCTGGTGGAACGCGTCGGGCAGCCGCTCCCCCGCCATGCCGAGCGGCGTCGCGTTCAGGACCGTCCGGGCGGCGGCGACCGCGTCCCGTGTCGCCGCCTCGTCCGTGACGTCGACCGCGGTCGCCGCGGGCGCGCCGGCACGCACCGCGAGGTCGGCGAGCTCGGCCGCCACCTCACGGCGCCGGCCGACGACGGTCAGGGCGCTGCCGAGCCGTCCGGCGGCGACGGCGACCGCGCGGGCGGCGCCGCCGGTGCCGAGCACGGTCCACGGCTCCCCCGCAGCGGTGGCGCCGTCGGCCACCACGGCATCGGCCAGCCCGACCGCATCGGTGTTGTCGCCCACGAGCCCGTCGGTCCCCCACGTGAGGGTGTTGACGGCGCCGATCAACTCGGCCTCCTCGCTGAGGTGGTCGCACAGCTCCCGCGCGGCGAGCTTGTGGGGCACGGTCACGTTCGCCCCCACCGCGCCCACCGCACCGAGCGTCCGCACCACGTCGGCGAGGTCGTCCGGCGCCACCGGCAAGGCGAGGTAGACCAGGTCGAGCCGCTGCTCACGGAACGCCGCGTTGTGGATCACC
>CAYSTY010000287.1:0-3592 GCA_964433685.1 uncultured Actinomycetota bacterium
GCGGCGCATCGGGCGGCGCTCGAACGGCCCGGCGGCACCTGCGTCGTGCTCGGGTGCGGGCACGCCATCGGCTACCCCCGCGCCCACGCCGACGACGGTGGGCTGTTCGACCAGGTCCTCGACCACGGCGGCACGCTGCTGTCCGAGCACCTCCCGGACGCCAGGCCCCACGCGGGCAACGTCCGTGCCCGCAACCGCATCGTTGCGGCGCTCGCCGACGTGGTGGTCGTGGTGGAGGGCGGCGCCCGCTCCGGTGCGTTGGTCACCGCCACCACCGCGGCCGAACGCGGCATCCCCGTGCTCGCCGTCCCCGGTGACGTCCGCGCTCCCGGCTCGGTCGCGCCGCACCGCCTGTTGGCCGAGGGCGCGGGCCCGTGTACGGCCCCCGCGGACCTGCTCGATGCGCTCGGTGCCGATGCACCGGCCGCGACCGAGGACGACCCGGCCCGGACCCGTCCGGCGCGGACGGGGACGGGGACGCTCGTCACGGTCCTACCCCCGGACGTCCACGCCGAGCTCGCGACCGCGTGGCCGCGATCGGTCGCCGTGGACGACCTCGCGGCCAGGACGGGGCGACCCGCGCCCGTCCTGCTCGGCGCGCTGACCAGGGCACGCATCGCGGGGGAGGTCGCCGAGGACGTGACCGGTGTGCGTCTCCGGCGCGCCCCGGGTTCCCGGTGAGCGTGGAACGGTCACCTCCTTCGGACCACTGGCCGGGGTGACGACGGGGAGGGGGCGGGTGCCCGCCGATCCGGCCGCTCGCGCCATCGTCGCCCACCTCCGGGGTCCGTCTTGCGCATCCGTCGCCGCCACGCCCTGCTCATCGTCACCGGCCTCACCGCGTTGACCGTCGTCCCGGTCGCGCCGGCCGTCGCCACCGAGGTCGCCGCCCCCGAGACGGTGACCGCGACCCTCGATCGGCTCCCGGTCGACCCCGCCGTCGCTCCCGGTGCGACCGCCGCCGCGACGCACGACGTCACGGTCGCGCCTCCCGTGGAGACCGACGTGGCGTTCTCGACCCTCGGCGTGCGTCTGCCCGACGGGGCCGACCGGGTCGAGGTCCGCACCCGCGACCTCGACGGTGGCTGGGGCGAGTGGCTCGAGCTCGAACGTGTCTCGGCCGAGCTCGACGGTCCCGATGTCGGCACCCCGGAGGCTGCCGCAGCGGCGGATGACGTCACCGAGCCGGGGTGGGTCGGCCCGTCCGACGCGTTCCAACTCGCCGTGCCGAACCACGCCATCGCCGCGTCCCCCGGCTCGCAGGCGGCCGTCACCGAGGTCGCCGACACCTTCGGCGTGGAGCTGATCGACACCCTCGGCCTGAACGAGGGCGTCGTGGCGAAGGCGGTCCGTCACCTCACGCCGCGGCCCGTCGTGGCGCCGGCGGAAGCGTCGGCCAGCCGCCCGAACATCGTCTCGCGGTCCGGGTGGGGCGCCGACGAGCGCATCCGGTCCAAGTCGCCGAGCTACCGGACCCCGACCTTCGCGGTGCTGCACCACACCGCGGGTTCCAACACCTACACCCGGGAGCAGTCCGCCGCCGTCGTCCGCGGGATCTACAACTACCACGCCCGGACCCTCGGCTGGGGCGACATCGGCTACAACGTCCTCGTCGACCGGTTCGGCCGCGCCTACGAGGGCCGCTACGGCGGTCTGGACCGCGGCGTCATCGGTGCCCACGCCAGGGGTTTCAACACCGGCTCGTTCGGCGTCTCGGTGATGGGCAACTACGACACCGTGGACATCTCCTCGACCGCCCTCGAGACCGTCGCCCGGGTCATCGCCTGGAAGTACGACGTCCACGGGATCGACCGGGCCGCGGGACGCACCATGACCGCCAACGGCAAGCGCATCAACACCCTCACCGCGCACCGCAACGTCGGCTCGACCGCCTGCCCCGGCCGCTACCTCTACGGACGGATGGGGCAACTGCGCAACCGGGTCGCCGCCCTCGCGACCGGGATCCGTCCACCTGGCGTCCACGTGGAAGCCTCGGGTCCCCCCTCGCGCTTCCGCGACGTGCCCTACAGCCACCCGTTCCACGCGCCGATCGAGGCGATCGCGGCCCGCGGCGTCACCGAGGGTTGTGAGCGCGGGTTGTACTGCCCGGGCGGCGACGTGGTCCGCGGCCAGATGGCCTCGTTCCTCGTGCGTGCCCTCGAGCTGCGCACCAGCGACCAGCGGCCGTTCCGCGACAGCCTGGCCGGACCTCACGCGCCCGCCATCGCAGCGCTCGCCCGGTCGGGGGTCACGACCGGGTGCGCACCCGGCCGGTTCTGCCCGACGGAACGCGTGACCCGCGCCCAGATGGCGAGCTTCCTCGCCCGCGCCTTCGAGGTGCCCCGTGCCCCCCACCGCTTCCCGGACGTCGGTCGGCGTGACGTGCACGGCGGCGCGATCGGTGGTCTCGTCGAAGCCGGGATCGCCAACGGCTACGGGGACGGCACCTTCCGTCCCACCGACCCGGTGACCCGGGCCGAGATGGCCGCCTTCCTCGCCCGAGCCCTGGCGCGCAGCGTCGCGACCGAGCGCTGAACCGGCCGCCGCGGCCGTGACCGGACGTTCCGCGCCCGCTGGCCCGAACGGCGACGGGACGCGCCATGCTCGCCTACCCCCGGCCCGGAGCGTGTGCACTGCCCGTCGATGACCGTGCCACGTACCCGCCGAACGAGCTCCCGCCGTGGCTGGCGGATGCCGCGCTGCCGAGCGAGGTCGACGCGCTGGTGGTGGGCGGCGGCCCGGCCGGGCTGAGCGCGGCCACCTGGCTCGGTCGCTACCGCCGTCGCACGCTGCTGGTGGACGCCGGTTGGCACCGCAACCGCGCCGTCGAAGCCGTGCACGGGTTGCTCGGCCGCGATCCTGTCGCTCCGGGGGAGCTGCGCGAGGATGCGCTCCGGGGGCTGTCCGCCTACCCCCACGTCACCATCCGCGCCGGCACCGTGTCGGCCATCGATCGGGACGGGGACGGGTTCGTCGCGACGGTCGGGGACGCGCAGGTCCGGGTGAGCCGGGTGGTCCTCGCCACCGGCGTGCGGGACGTGCTCCCCGACGTCGAGGGCCTGGTCGACCACTACGGCGCCGGCGTGCAGCACTGCCCGACCTGCGAGGGGTTCGAGACCCGCGACCAGCCCGTGGTCGTGCTCGGGTGGGGCGAGCACGTCCCGGGCTTCGCTGCCGAGCTGCTCGACTGGGCGAGCGAGGTGGCGCTCGTCAGCGACGGGCCGCCCATGCGGATCACCGCCGACCAGCGCCGCCGCCTCGAGGCCGTGTCGGTCAGCGTGGTCGACGAGGCTGCGGCACGGCTCATCGGCGAGCGCGGTGACCTGCGGGCCGTCGAGCTCGTCAGCGGTCGCCGCGTCCCGGCGCGGTTCGTGTTCTTCTCCATCGGCCACGTCGCGGCGGTCGACCTCGCCGTCCACCTCGGGTGCGAGCTGACCGAGGAGGGCGTGATCGCGGTGGACGAGCACCAGCGGACCACCGTCCCGGGCATCTACGCGGCCGGGGACGTGACCCCCGGGATGCAGCTGGTCGCCGTCGCGGCCGGCGAGGGCACCGTGGCCGGCGTCGCGTGCGCGCAGTCCCTGCAGGGGAC
>CAYSTY010000288.1:0-3587 GCA_964433685.1 uncultured Actinomycetota bacterium
ACTCGGGGTCGCAGGTGTGCAGCACCCGGTCCCAGTCGAACGAGTAGCCGAGCCGGATCACCGTCGAGCGCTGCTCGTCGATGTTGGCGTAGGTCCACGCCTTCGGGTCCGCCCCGCGGTTGCGCGCCGCGTTCTCGGCCGGCAGCCCGAACGCGTCCCACCCGATGGGGTTGAGGACCTTGCGGCCGGTCATCCGCAGGTGGCGCACCAGGGTGTCGTGGATGGAGAAGATCTCCGCGTGCCCCATGTGCAGGTCGCCCGACGGGTAGGGGAACATCGTCAGCGCGTAGAACGCCCCGTCGTCGCCTTCCCGGTCCAGATCGGGCACCGAGTAGGTGCGGTCGTCGTGCCACCGCTTCGCGTGCGCGGGCTCGAAACTCGCGGGGTCGTAACGTTCGACGTCGGTCACGGGGAGCCTCGGGATGGCGGCGGGACGGGCCTGCGGAGGGTAGCCGCGCACCCCTCCACCCCGGTTCGCCACCCCTGAGCACGACGTGTACGCTCCGCGACCGCACGGCGACACGGGTCCGCCCGCCGTCGCGCGACTCGGGCCGGTAGCGCAGCCTGGCAGCGCACCTCCATGGCATGGAGGGGGTCGTGGGTTCAAATCCCATCCGGTCCACCCCGCGCGAGAACCCCACCGACGAGCGTCGGTGGGGTTCTCGCCGTTCCGGCCGAGGTGGACCCGATGGAACGTGAACTGACCGCACCGACCGACCTGTGCCTGCCGGACGGCCGCCACCTCAACCCGGACGCCCGGGGCTGGTCACCCACCCCGTTGCTGCGCGCGAACCTCGTCGGCGGGTGGGGCCGTACCAAGCGGTGGGACTACTGGGCGCTGCTCACCGGCGACCTCGCCGTCGCCATCACCTACGCCGACGTCGACTACCTCGGTATCGCCGCGGTGTGGTGGGTGGACCTGCGCAGCGGCCGCACCGGCGGGCGCGAGCTGACCGTGCCCCTCGCCCGTGGGATCGACCTGCCCGACGTCCCGGGCTCGGCGCCGCTGAGCTACCGCAGCCCGCACCTGCACCTGGCGCTGACCGACACCGCCGACGGCACCGACCTGTCGGCGCGGTGGCGCGAACGCGACGGACGGATCGGCTCCCTCGAGGCACACGTCGCCCTGCCTGCCGACCACGGGTCGCTCAACGTGGTCATCCCGTGGACCGAGACCCGGTTCCAGTACACCTCCAAGCACCAGGCGCGTCCGGCCACCGGCACCTTCACCGTCGGCGACGACCACGTCGAGTTGGCCGCCGGCGACGCCTGGGGGGTGCTGGACGTCGGCCGGGGCCGCTGGCCGTACCGGACCCGGTGGAACTGGGGCAGCGGCGCGGGCCACAGCGCCGACGGCCGCGCCATCGGCGTCCAGGTCGGCGGGAAGTGGACCGAGGGCACCGGTGCCACCGAGAACGCGATCATCGTGGACGGCGAGGTGGTCAAGATCGGCGACGAGCTCGCCTGGAGCTACGACTGGGACGCGCCGATGCAGCCCTGGCGGGTCCGCTCCCCCGACGGCCGCCTCGACCTGATGCTCACCCCTCGCTTCGACCGGCACGCCCGGACCGAAGCGGTCGTGCTCGGCACGCAGGTGCACCAGGTGTTCGGCACCTGGGACGGACAGGTCCCGACCCCGGCGGGCGATGCGGTGACCGTCGAGGGCCTCGTGGGCTTCGCCGAGGAGTCCCGCTCGCGCTGGTGAGCGGGCGCGGGATGACACACTTGCGTCAACTCACCCCGGACGACGCCGTTCGGACGTACCCGACGCTTCAGGACCCCTCGGGAACGCCGATGCTCCGAGTACCGGGCGCTGCTCCCCCCAGCAGGCCCGGCCACCGGGGACACCCCACCCCTCCGTCCCCGGTCGACCGGGCGTCTTCCGTCACCTCTCCCGCTCGGACGGGAGACGCCCGGTCCCCCTCCGCTCGCACCACCTCGCGAGCCGCTCCCGTGGCGGCCCGCTCCGACCTCGTAGGTTCGCCGTGCCGTTCGACCTCGACCTTCCGGCCCTCTGGACCGCGTTGTGGCCCGCCATCGCCATCGCGGGACTGCGCGCCGGGGACGTCTCCCTCAACGTGTTCAAGACCGTGTTCGTGGTCGCCGAGCGGCGTGGCCTCGCCGCGATGTTCTCCGGCCTCGAAGCGGCCCTGTGGCTGTCGGCCGCCGGCATCGTCCTCGCCGACGTCACCCCGATCCGCTTCGCCGGGTTCGTCATCGGTGTGGCCAGCGGCACCGCCATCGGCGTGACCATCACCCGGGCCCTCCAACTCGGCATGGTCACCGTCCGGGTCTACGCGGACGCCGACCCGGTCGACGAGGTCGGTCGCCCCCTCGAACCGGCCGGCCCACGCGTCGCGCGCGCCATCCACGCGGCCGGGTTCGGCGCCACCGTCTTCCGCGGCACCGGGTTCAGCGGTCCCGTCGACATGGTCCTGTCCACGGTCCGTCGTCGGCACGCCGACCGGGTGCTGGCGATCGCCCAGTCGGTCGACCCCAACGTCTTCGCCGCGGTGGACAACAGCCCGCACCCGGCACCGGCCGCCGCGACGGCGGGTCGGGTCTGAGCGGTCAGCCGCGCCCGTCCAGCAGCGGCAACAGCTCGGTCCGTTCGAAGAACCGGGCGGTCTCGATCGCGTCCGGGTCCCCGGCGTGCGGATCCGCACCGGCTGCCAGGAGGGCCCGCACGATCGCTTCCTCACCCTTGAACACCGCCGCGGCCAGGACCGTCTGCCCACGGTCGTTGATCCGATGCACGTCGGCACCCCGTGCGAGGAGCGCCGCGACCGTGTCGGTGTGGCCGTAGTAGGCGGCGAGCATCAGCAGCGTGTCGCCGGTGGGCGCGGTGAGGTCCACCGGCAGTCCGGCATCGACGAACCCGAGCAGGTCGGCGTGACCGGCCCGGGCCAGATCGAGCATCCGGTGCGCGAAGGCGATGACCTCGTCGTCGGTCGGTCCGTCCGACGACGCCGGCGGCGGGTGCGCGTCCGCGTGCTCCTCCGGGGCCGTCAACGACCGACCGGGGGCGCGTCCACGGTGGCGCCGCTGGTCGCGGCACCGGTCGCGGCGCCGGTCGAGGCGCCGAGCGCACGGTCCGAGACACCGGGCACCCACTCGCTGCGCAGGTGGACCGGCACGTGCCCGGTGCCGTTCCAGCGGTCGAGGACGATCGGCCCCTCGTCGTCGTAGGTCAGCAGCTCGTGGAACGAGGCGTTGTCCACCCCACCGAAGGTGCCGGGCGCGAGGCCCAGCACGCGGTGGAGGCCCTGCCACACCGGCCCGCCGTGGGTCACGGCCACGGTGACCCCACCCTCGGCGGTGGTCGTGAGCAGCTCGCGCAGCACCGGCGCGACCCGGTCGGCGAGCTCCTCGGCGGACTCGCCGCCGACCTCGGCGACCACGTCCCGGCCGGCGAGCCAGCGTCGCCAGCGGTCAGCGTCCTCACGGGCGACGTCCTCGCGGAGGCGCTGCTCCCACGCGCCGAAGGACCGTTCCCGCAGCCGCGGGTCGAGCTCGGCGTCGCGGCCGAGGGCGGCCTCGAGCGGGGCGACGGTCTCGCGGGTGCGCTGCAGGTCGGAGGTCACGAG
>CAYSTY010000289.1:0-3574 GCA_964433685.1 uncultured Actinomycetota bacterium
TTCATGTGCGGCTTGGTCCGCTCGAACTTCTCCTTGGCCACGGGTGCTGCTCCTTAAGCGTCGCGTGCCGGCTGCGCAGCCGGGCGCTGTCCTGATCGGTCTTCGTGCTCGGGTGATGTCAGACGGGTGCTGCGGGAGGATGCTGCGGTCCGTGCGGTCTCACGCTACGCGTCGGTCTCGCAGGTGAGGGGCCGGAGGGACGGGGCCCTCGTAGCGGCGGGTGGACTCGAACCACCGACACAGCGATTATGAGCCGCTTGCTCTACCTCTGAGCTACGCCGCCTGGACGGGGACCACCCGGAAGCGGCCGGCTGGGCCGACCTCGCTTCCGGGTGCTTCCCTGAGCCCTGGCGCGGAATCGAACCGCGGACCCCATCCTTACCATGGATGTGCTCTGCCGACTGAGCTACCAGGGCGGGTTGCTGCACCCGCTGGGTCGCGGGCGGCCGGCAGCGTAGCCACCGCCCGGGCGGTCCGTCGAACCGTGGTGGTCCAGGGCGCGCGGGCGGTGGCGAGGCTGCTGGCGGGTGGTGGGAGCAGGATTCGAACCTGCGTAGGCATAGCCGCTCGGTTTACAGCCGAGATCCTTTGGCCGCTCGGACATCCCACCGGGGAACGCTCTGACGAGCCCCGGGAGGGTAGAGAGCACGTCTGCGCGCGGCAAACCGGTCCCGACCGGGCGCCCGGGCCGGGCGCGCCTCCGCAGGTGACCGCGGCGGGACGCTCACTAGGCTCGCCACGTCCCGAACAGACCCGTGAGCAGGAGACCCACCGTGGCCGATTCGAGCTTCGACATCGAGGCCGGCGTCGACCGGCAGGAGGTCGACAACGCGCTCAACCAGGCCGCGCGGGAGGTCGGGACGCGGTTCGACTTCAAGGACACCGACACGATCATCGAGTGGGCCGGCGAGGAGGCGATCCGGGTCGAATCGGCCTCCGAGGACCGCGTCAACGCCGCGCTCGACGTCCTCAAGGACAAGTGCGTCAAGCGCAAGGTGTCGCTCAAGGCGCTCGACATCGGGGAAGCCCGGGACGTGTCGGGCGGCCGCAGCCGGGTGGACATCCAGCTCGTGACCCAGCTGCCGGCGGATCTGGCCAAGGCCATCATCAAGGACATCAAGGCCACCAAGCTCAAGGTCACACCGACCAACATGGGCGACCACATCCGGGTCAGCGGCAAGAAGCGCGACGACCTGCAGGAGATCCAGGCCATGGTCCGCGCCAAGGACCACGACGCCCCGCTGCGGTTCACCAACTACAAGTGAGCCGACGGGGCGCGGCCGAGGTGGCCGCGCCCCGTCGGGTGCGTCACCGCCGCGCCGGTCCGGCCAGCATCGGGTCCGGCTCCGCGACCGGTTCGGTCGCGAGGGCGCCCGCCAGGCGACGCAGGCCCTCCGCGGCGGAGCGGCGCACACGCCCGGGTGGGCGGGGACGTCGTTGCAACCCTCGTCGCGGGTCGGCGAGCACGCGTGTGGTCTCCAGACGGTGCAACGCCAGGTGGGTGGTCGGGTCGAGGTGCACGGTGGTGCCTTCCGGCCCCGGTCGGGGCGACGGGCTCCCGGTGTCGGGAGCGGTGGAGGCGGCACGACCACCGTTCGCGTGAGCTCGTGACGGGACCGATCGGTCCCGGACGCGACGCGAGCCGGCGGAGGTGCCGCCGGCTCGGGATCCTTCGGAGAGGTGGACCGTCAGGCGGTCCGGACGCTCGAGTCAGCGGCGCGAGGTGCGCCTCCGGACGGGCAGACGCCCATCGTTCGGACGCCTGGCACGGAGGCCACGTGGGTAGCGATGCGATCCACAGCAGCTCCTCTCGTGCGAGGTCGGACTCGTCGTCGATGCCGCGCGGCAGCGCGACACCCCCGTTCTTAACCGGCGCGTCCGCGTCCGGGAAGACCCTCCCTGCGGCTCGTGCGCGCGCCGCTCGGTGACGCCCCGCCGGACGGTCGGTCGACGTCGGGCGAGGGCTCACCACGTTGACACCGTCACGCTGGCCAGCCGGCCCGCCGCGCGCACTAGCGTCGCGCTCCTCCCGACCGGACCACCTCGATGCCGATCGTCGCCCACTCCTCGCTGCCCGCCTTCGCGGCCCTCGCCGCCGAGGGCGAGGACGTCCTGACCGTCGACCAGGCGCGCCGCGCCGACATCCGCGAGCTCCACATCGGCCTGCTCAACATGATGCCGGACGCGGCCCTCACGGTGACCGAGCAGCAGTTCACCCGGATGGTCGGCAACGCCAACCGCATCGTGCAGATCTACGTGCACGTGTTCACGGTCCCGGGTCTCGACCGCTCCCCCGCGATCCAGGCGCACATCGACGCGCACTACGAACGCTTCGAGGACCTGCGCGAGCAGGGGCTCGATGCGCTCATCGTCACCGGCGCGAACGTGGCCAACCACCCCGACCTCGCCGACGAGGCCTTCTACGAGCCGCTGCTCGAGGTCGTCGACTGGGCCGACCGCAACGTCACCTCCGTGATGTGCTCCTGCCTCGCCACCCACGCCCTGATCCAACACCGCTACGGGGTCCGTCGCCGCCGGCTCCTCAACAAACGGTGGGGGGTCTTCGAGCACCGGCTCGCGGCGCCGGACCACCCCCTGCTGCGCGGTATCAACACCAAGTTCGACGTGCCCCACTCGCGCTGGAACGAGATCACCTGCGCCCAGCTCGAGCGCGCCGGCGTCGAGGTCCTGATCGCCTCCACCGAGGGTGACTTCCACCTCGGCGTCTCCCCCGACGGCATCCGGACCGTGTTCCTGCAGGGCCACCCCGAGTACGACGCGGTGAGCCTGCTCAAGGAGTACAAACGCGAGGTCACCCGCTACCTCGCCGGCGAGATCGACGCGATCCCGCCGCTGCCGGACAACTACCTCTCACCCACCGCGGCGCGGCGCGCCCACGACCACCTCGACGAGGTGCTGGCCGCCCGCGACGCGGGACGCGAGCCGCCGCCGTTCCCCGAGGCCGAGCTGGCCGCGAGCCTCGACGACACCTGGGCCGACACCGCCAAGGCCGTCTTCGCCAACTGGCTCGGGTTGGTCTACCGCCTCACCGATCTCGAGCGGGGGGTCCCGTTCACGCCGGACATCGATCCGGACGATCCTCTCGGCCGGCGGTCGCGCTGACCGCTCTGGAGCGTCGACCGACCTCGCCACCTGTCCGCCGCCCTGTCCACCGCCGGTCCACCGCCGCAACCCGACCCGTCCCGACCCCGATCTCGCTGGAGGAGACCCCATGAGAGACGAGACCCTCGCCATCCACCACGGCTTCGAGCCCGACCCGACCACCAAGGCGGTCGCCGTCCCGATCTACCAGACGGTCGCCTACGAGTTCGACGACGCGCAGCACGGCGCCGACCTGTTCAACCTCGCGGTCCCGGGCAACATCTACACGCGCATCATGAACCCGACCCAGGACGTGCTCGAGCAGCGGGTGGCCGCGCTCGAGGGTGGTGTCGGGGCGCTCGCCACCAGCTCCGGGCAGGCCGCGATCACCTACGCGATCCAGACCATCACCGGCGCCGGCGACAACATCGTCACGGTCCCGCTGCTCTACGGCGGCACCTACACCCTGTTC
>CAYSTY010000290.1:0-3572 GCA_964433685.1 uncultured Actinomycetota bacterium
GCGCGGGCTAGCTGTCGTTCGAGCCGTGCGACGGGCCGCTGTCGTCGGAGTCCCAGGACGGACCGCTGTCGTCGGAGTCGTCGGAGGAGTCGTGACGCCTGCGCGGCCGCTCGTCCTGCGGTGGGTCGCTCGGTGGGCCGGCCGACGGCGGCGCGACCGGCGGGACCGGTGAGGGCGGCGGGGCGGGCGGCTTCGGAGCGGTCGCCGGTGTCCGCGGCTCCGCGTTCCGTCGCGGTGGGTCCGCCTGCGCGTCCTGCTCCGTGGGCACGGGCGCCGGAGCCGAGGGGGACGGCTGCGTGGGACGTGGGCCCGGTGTCGGAGCGGTGTCCGACGGCGCTGGCCTCTCCGGCTCGGCCGAGGGGGCGTCGTCGGCATCGACCGTGCTCGCCACGACCTCCAGGTCCCCGTCCTCGACGGGAGCGAGCTCGATCGGTGGCGGCTCGTGCGCCGGGGTGGGGGTGAGCGTCGCCGTGTCACCGGCGACGGCGGTCTCCAGCACGACCGGCTCCGGGGGCGCGTTGACCGACGGTGCCATCACCACCGTCGCGGCCACGGCGGCTGCGCCGGCAGCGGCCGGGGCGCCTGCCGCGACGGTGCTCACCGTCGCGGGCACCTGCGTGCCGACGTGCACGACGTCGCGGAACAGCGGCAGTTGCGCGACCCAGGCGAACGGGCCGAGGGCCCACCGCAGGCGGGGTACGGAGATCAGCAGGAAGGCACGGACGACACCGGGGTCGAACTGGGTGCCGCTGCAGGCGACCAGTTCGGCCCGCGCAGCGGTCGCACTCATCGGTCGCTTGTAGGACCGGGCCGCGGTCATGACCTCGTAGGAGTCGGCCACGGCGACGATCCGGCCTCCGAGCGAGATCGCGTCCCCCGCGAGCCCGTGCGGGTACCCAGCCCCGTCGTACCGTTCGTGGTGGTGCAGCGCGGTGTCGGCCCACGTCCCGAGCCACCCACGCAGCGGTGCCATCAGACGGTCGCCGACGACCGGGTGCTGCTTGATGACGTCCCACTCGGCGTCGGTCGGCTTCCCCGCCTTGTTCAGGATCCGCTCGGGCACCTCGAGCTTGCCGATGTCGTGGAGCAGCGCGGCCCAACGCATCCGGTCACGGTCGGCGATCGACATCCCCAACTGCTCGGTGAGCAGATCGGTGAAGATGCGGGTGCGTTCGGCGTGTCCACGGGTGCGGCGATCGTGCGCCGTCAGCGCCGCGACGAGCGTCAGGACCTGCTCGGCGTTGCGCTGGGCGACATCACCATCGCCGGTGTCACCGGCGATGCGGTCCTCGAGGTCGCGGACCCGACCGGCGCGACGGGCGACACGGAACCGGGACGGAGCCTCGCCGGGGAACAGCATCCCGAGGCGGAGCAGCCACGCCAGCGGCAACAGACGTCGCACCAGCGGTTGCAACCCCCACACCGCGGTGACGGAGACGGCGCCCGTGACGACCCAGACCGGCACGCCCCACGGCATGGCGTGCCCCGCGAGCACGCCGTGGAGGCCGTACCCGACGCCGACACCGATCAGCAGCGGCACGACCACGATGGCCGCGTGGAGGAGCGCGCCGAGGATCGGACGTTCCGGCCAGCGGTTCTGGACATCTCGTGCCACGATCCCGCTCCCCGGTCGATCCGCACGTGAGTGCGGTGCCTCCCCCTATCGGCACGCCGAGCGGCGAGCTGTAGCCCGGCGCGCGCAGGCGACCCATCGTGCGGCGCCTGGAGCGCGGATCGGGTCAGTCGCCGCGGGAGTCCTCGCCGGTGACGACGAAGCGGACGCACTGCCCCTGGTTCTCGAAGCCGAAATGCTCCCACCCAGCGCTCATGCACTCGTCCCGGGAGGCGGGGTCGACCCGCGCCACGTGATCGGCGGGGTCGTCGGCGCCAGGGGTCGGGGGCGGGCTGTCGTCGTCCGCCGGAGGACGCTCGGGGTCGCTGGTCGCGTCGGTCCGGGGGGTCTCGGTCGCGGTCGTCGGGGCGGGGTCGCTCGCGCGCGGGGCGGGGTCGGTCGATCGTGAGGCGGGGTCGGTCGCTGACCCAGAGGGGTGGGGACCGACGGAACGTGGATCGGATCGCTCCGGCCCCTCGGCGGCGCCGGAGGGTTCGTCCGACGCCGGGGGACCACCCGGCGCCGGATCGCCGGGCACGTCGGGTGCTGGATCCGGAACCTCCGTCGGATCGGCTGCGGGCACGCCGGACGGGTCCGCCGGCCCTTCGCCCGTGGCCGCCCGCACGTCGGCGTCGTCGTCGTCACCCGGGTCGGTCAGCACGACCGGCGATGGCGCCTCGGACGGGAGCTGCGAGGCGACGACCATCCCCGTCGCCACGGCCGCGGCGCCAGCCACGGCGGGAGCCGCCGTCGCCAGGTGTCCCGCGCTCGTCGATGCGCTCGCGCCGCCGTGCGCCACCTCGCGGAACCCCGGCAGCTGACCGAGCCACGCGAACGGGCCGAGCGCCCACCGCAGACGAGGCAGCGGGATCAGGAGGAACGCGCGGACCACGGCCGGGTCGAACTGGGAGCCGGCGCAGCGGACCAGCTCCTCGCGCGCCGCCGCTGCGCTGGTGGGTCGCCGGTAGGAGCGGGCCGCGGTCATGACGTCGTAGGCGTCGGCGACGGAGACGATGCGGGCGCCGAGGCAGATGGCGTCACCGGCCAGCCCGGCCGGGTAGCCCTGGCCGTCCCACCGCTCGTGGTGTTGGACGACCACGTCGGCCCACTCGCCGAGCCAGTCGCGCATCGGCGCGATCATCCGGTCGCCTGCCTCGGGGTGGCCGCGCAGCACCTGCCACTCCTGCGCCGTGGGTCGCCCCGGCTTGTTCAGGATCCGCCGGGAGACGTCGAGCTTGCCGATGTCGTGGAGCAGGGAGGCCCACCGGAGCCGATCGCGGTCGCCCGCCGGAAGACCGAGCTGTTCGCTCAACAGGTCCGTGAACACCCGGGTGCGTTCGGCGTGACCGCGCGTCCGTCGGTCGTGGGCGGTCAGCGCCGCGACCAGGGACAGGATGAGCTCGGCGCTGCGTTGGGCGGATGCCGCACCGCCACCCTCGTAGGTGCCCGCCAACTGCTCCTCGAGGTGGTGCAACCGACCCGCCTGCCGGGCGATCGCGAGGCGCGACGGCGCGTGGGTGGGGAACACCAGGCCCATCTTCAGCAGCCACGACAGGGGCAGGAGACGACGCGCCAGCGGTTGCACCACCCACACCGCAGCCATGCCAACGATGCCTGCGATCACCCACGACGGGACCTCGAGCAGACCATCGGCCGGCAGGGCCCGCCGGACCCAGAGCCCGACGCCGATACCGAGCGCGACCGGGACGACGACGAGCCCGACGTGGAGCAGCGCACCGAGCAACGGCCGTGCCGGCCACCGGTGCTGCTCCTGCTCGATCACCGCGGCTCTCCCACCAGGGTCGAACCCGCCGACGACGTCACCCGACCGCCACCGACGCTAGAGCACACCTCCCGGCGACCTCCACGTCCGACCGGGAAGGGCGGGACCGTCCGTGCCGACGGCACGGACGATCGCCGATCTCGTCATCCCCTACCGGCACCTGGCCCGCCCGGCGCG
>CAYSTY010000291.1:0-3563 GCA_964433685.1 uncultured Actinomycetota bacterium
GTCAGCGTGATGACGATCAGCGCCACGGTGCCGTTGCCACCGAGCACGACGTTCTCGCCGAAGGCGACACCGTTGCGCGCCAGGGTCACCAGGCCCGTCGCTTGCAGCAGGGCCAGACCGACGGTGACGTAGCGGGTGTACTGGGTGATCTTCTTGCGGCCCTGCTCGCCTTCGCGCTGGAGCGCCTCGAGCTTGGGGATCACCACCGCCAGCAGCTGCATGATGATGCTGGCGGTGATGTAGGGCATGATCCCGAGCGCGAACACCGCCATCTGCTGCAGCGCGCCGCCGGCGAACACGTTGACGATGCCGACGACGTTGGCCGCCTCACCGATACCGGGAGCCGAGCGCAGCAGGTCGACGTTGATGCCGGGGGCCGGGATCCACGCACCGATCCGGTACACGGCGATCATCGCCAGCGTGAACAGGAGCTTGCGCCGAAGATCGGGGATCTTGAAGGCGTTGACGAACGCGCGGAGCATGTGGACCTCGTCGGCGACTGGTACCGGCCGGACGGCGAGAGACGTCGGCACGGGGGGCGTGTCACCGATCCCCTACCCACGCTGCCGGTCCCGACGGCCCCCGACGGCCGGCCGTGGGGCCGTCGGGGTGGGGAGCGTAGCCCGTCAGCGGACGGTGCCCCCGGCGGCGGCGATCTTCTCGGCGGCGGCGGCGGAGATCGCGTCGACCTCGACCGTCAGGGCCTTCGAGATGTCGCCGTTGCCGAGGACCTTGACGGGGCCCTTGGCGCTGACCAGGCCCTTGGCCCGCAGCGTCTCGGCGGTGACCTCGTCACCGGCCTCGAAGGAAGCTTCGAGCTTGGCGACGTTGATCACGTTGAAGACGACCTTGTTCGGGTTGTTGAACCCGGGGGCCTTGGGCTGGCGGCGGATCAGGGGCATCTGGCCGCCCTCGAACCCGGCCGGCACGGTGCCGCGGGCGCCGGTCCCCTTGGTACCGCGGCCGGCGGTCTTGCCGCCCTTGCCGCGGTCACCACGACCGACGCGCTTCTTCTTGTGCGTGGAGCCGTCTGCGGGCTTCAGGTGATGGAGCTTCATATCGTGTTCACCCTCCATTGGTGCCACTTGGAACTGCACACGCGGCACCTCGATCCTCCCTGAGGGAGGATCATCAGCCTTCGATCTCCTCGAAGGTCACGAGGTGCGGCACCTTGCGCAGCATGCCGCGGATCTCGGGGCGGTCCGGCTGGGTCACGGTGTGGCGGATGCGCTTGAGCCCGAGGGAGCGCACGGTGTCGCGCTGGTCCTGGGGGCGACCGATGACCGACCGGGTCTGGGTGATGCGGAGCGACTTGGCGGCCATCACTTGCCTCCGCGCATGGTCTCGAGCATGGCCTTCGGCGCGACGTCCTCGACAGCCTTGTCACGCAGGGTGGCGATCTCGTGGGCGGAGCGCTGGTCCTGCAGCCCGGCGATGGTCGCGTGCACGACGTTGATCGGGTTGGCGGTACCGAGCGACTTGGCCAGCAGGTCGCTGATGCCGGCCGCCTCGATCACGGCGCGCACCGGGCCACCGGCGATGACCCCGGTACCGGGCGCGGCCGGCTTGAGCATCACGCGGCCTGCGCCGGCGCGGCCGAGGACCGGATGCACGATGGTGGAGCCCACCATGGGGACCTTGAAGAAGTTCTTCTTGGCCTCCTCGACACCCTTCTGGATCGCCGACTGGACCTCCTTGGCCTTGCCGTGTCCGACGCCGACCATCCCCTTGCCGTCACCGACGACGACGAGGGCGGTGAACTGGAAGCGTCGACCACCCTTGACGACCTTGGAGACGCGGTTGATGGCGACGACGCGCTCGTCGAACTGCTCCTGCTGACGACCGCCGCCACGCTGGTTGTCGCGGCCTCGGCCGCGGCCCGGGCCGCCGCCTCCGCGGTTGTTGGGTCCTGCCATGATGAACTCCTAGAGGTCGCGCGTTCGCGTCAGAACTTCAGACCGGCGTCGCGAGCACCCTCGGCGAGGGCGGCGACGCGACCGGCGTAGCGGTTGCCACCACGATCGAAGACCGCGGTGGTGATGCCCTGCTCCACGGCGCGTTCGCCGATGAGCTTGCCGACCTGGCGGGCGGCTTCGGTCTTGCCGCCCTCCCCGGTCTCGATGCCCGACTCGCGCGACGACGCGGCCACGAGGGTGCGCCCCTCACGGTCGTCGATCAGCTGGGCGTAGATGTTGGTGTTGGAGCGGTAGACCGACAGACGCGGCTGCGTCGCGGTCCCCTGGATGCGCTTGCGGCTGCGCTGGTGACGGCGCCGACGCGCGTCGCGCTTCTTGGTGGTCTGCACTGGACTTCCTCGTCGCCCGGACTCGGGCGCATCCTCGTCGGTTCGCCCCGGTCAGGGGCGCTTCCTCGTGCCTACGCCGGGGGCCGACCGGAGCGTGGCCTCGTCTCGGCGTCCACGAGCCCGGACCGGGCGGTCCGGGCGGCGGCACGTCCTCGTCGCCGAGCACGCACCGCTGGGGTCTGGGAGGTGGGCTAGCGCCCGGCGGCCTTCCCGGCCTTGCGGCGGATGACCTCACCCTCGTACTTGATGCCCTTGCCCTTGTACGGCTCGGGCGGGCGCACCTTGCGGATGTTGGCCGCGATCTGACCCACCAGCACCTTGTCGATGCCGGTGATCTCGATGCGCGTGGGCTGCGGGACGTTGAACGAGATGCCCTCGGGCGCCTCGATCAGCACCGGGTGGCTGAAGCCCACCTGGAGCTCGACGTCCGAACCCTTCGCGGCGGCGCGGTAGCCCACGCCGACCAGCTCGAGGTTCTTGGCGTACCCGTTGGTCACGCCCTCGATCATGTTGGCGATCAGGGTACGGCACAGCCCCCAGCGCGACCGGTGGACGCGCTCGGTGCCGTTCGGGGTCACCACGATGGCGCCGTCGTCGTCGCGGCTGAGCGAGACCCCCTCGGGGAGGGTCTGCTCGAGCTCACCCTTGGGGCCCTTGATGCGCACGTGCAGGCCGTCGAGGGCGACGTCGACACCGTCGGGGACGGGGACAGGGATCTTGCCGATGCGGGACATCGTCAGCTCCTCACCAGACGTAGGCGATGACCTCGCCGCCCACGCCAGCCTTGCGCGCGGTGCGGTCGGTCATGAGGCCGTCGTTGGTGGACACGATCGCGACGCCGAGGCCGCCGAGCACGCGAGGGACCTCGTCCCGCTTGACGTACACCCGCAGGCCCGGCTTGGAGATGCGCCGGATGCCCGCGATGACGCGTTCACGGTTCGGGCCGTACTTCATGGTCACGTGCAGCGTCGGCTGCGGCTTGGTCTGTTCGACCTCGTAGCCGGTGATGTAGCCCTCTTCCTGCAGGATCCGGGCGACGTTCACCTTGATCTTCGAGGACGGCATGGAGGTCTTGTCGTGGTACGCGATCGACGCGTTGCGGATGCGGGTCAGCATGTCCGCCACGGGGTCGGTCATCGTCATGGGTTCATCTCCTGGGGGTTACCGATCACGACCGGCACTTCCCCTGTTCATCGGTCGGTTACCAGCTGGCCTTGCGGATGCCGGGCAGCTCGCCGGCGTGCGCCATCTCGCGGAA
>CAYSTY010000292.1:0-3555 GCA_964433685.1 uncultured Actinomycetota bacterium
TTCTCACGCGGCGGTTGGTAGAAGTGGCCGTGCACGCAGACGTAGCGGTCCATCAGGGGTCTCGGGTCCGGGAGGGCAACGGGCCACGCAGCGTACGGCGGCGGCTGCCATCGGTGTCGCGCCACGATGTCGGTGTCGCGTCAGGACGTCACCGGTGATCGGCTCCCGCGACATCGACGCGCTCCCGCGACATCGATCGGGTTGGCGTACGCTCGAGCCGTGACCAGCCGCTTCGCCACCCTCGCCATCGACGCTGACGATCCGTCACGCGTCGCCGAGTTCTGGTGCGACGTCCTCGACTGGCAGATCGTCGAGCGATCCGCGGATGGCATCAGCATCGCGGCCGAGGACGGGTCGTGGCCGACGATCGACGTCCTCCCCGTCCCGGAGAGCAAGACGGTCAAGAACCGGCTTCACCTCGACCTGCGCGCGGACGGGGTCAGCACCGAGGAAGAGCTCGATCGGCTCCTCGCCCTCGGTGCCACCCGGGTCGACGTCGGCCAGTCCCCGGACTCGTCCTGGGTGGTCCTCGCCGACCCGGAGGGCAACGAGTTCTGCCTGTTGTCGCGCTCCGTCCAGCAGCTGTAGACGCCAGCTGCCCGTGACGGGTCACGGAGTGCACGTGTGGGCGGTCACCAGCCGTCGTCGATGCCGCCGTCCCCACCCTCGCGGAGGAGCTCGGCGTCCGCGAGGTCGCGGAGCGCCTTGCTGCGGCGGCGTGAGGGGTCGCTGCCCGCTCGCTCCTTCATCGCGATCAGATCCTCGGTACGGACGACCAGCAGCTCGTCACCGCCCACCGCGATGGGCTCAGCTCGGTCGATGGCGCGATCCATCCCGGCGTCGAAAGCGACCTGCACCGGCTCACCGTTGCGGTGCCGGAAGTTCTCGCTGTGAGCGAACGAGCCGCGGTGCTCGAAGCCACCACCGGTCAGCGCGTCGATCACATCGCGACGGACGACGACGGAGGGGGCTGCGAGATCGACATCGATCGTCGCTCGGGGAACACCGGACCGGACACCGACAGCGAGACCGCCGATGAGTACCACCCGGATCCCGGCTGTGGTGAGGGCCCGCACCGCATCCCGGAGCGCGGTGAGCTGATCGGTCGTGCCCGTCGTCACCATCTCCCCCCGGCTGAGCGCACGGGCTGCCGAGGTCAACTCCGAGCTGACCCCGAGCGTTCCGTACGGCATGGTCGACACACCTGCAGCGTACGTCGCGGACCACCACATCGGCGCCCGGCGTGCTCAGGAGCCTTCGTGGATGGCGTCGGAGTCGTGCTGCAGGACCAGGACGCCGAGCGGTGGCAGGGTCAGCACGATCGAGTGGGACAGGCCGTGCGACGGCAGCGGCGTGGTCGACACACCGCCGTGGTTACCGGTGCCGCTGCCGCCGTAGACGGTCGCGTCGGAGTTGAACCGCTCGGCCCAGAAGCCGCGCTCGGCGACCCCGATGCGGTAGTTGGCGCGGGTCACCGGGGTGAGGTTGCAGACCACCACCACCTCGCGGCTGCCGTCACGGGTGCGCCGGCGGTAGGAGATCACCGACTGCTCCCAGTCCCCCGCGTCGAGCCAGGAGAAGCCGGCGGGGTCGACGTCACCGTCGTGGAGCGCGGGTTCCTCGCGGTACAGCCGGGCGACGTCACCGAGGCAGCGTTGCAGCCCGGCGTGTCGCTCGTGTTCGAGCAGGTGCCAGTCGAGGCTGCGCTCGTTGCTCCACTCCTGCCACTGCCCGAACTCGTCGCCCATGAAGATCAGCTTCTTGCCGGGCGTGGTGAACATGTAGGCGTACAGCGCCCGCAGGTTGGCGAACTTCTGCCACTCGTCGCCGGGCATCTTGGTGATCATCGAGCCCTTGCCGTGCACGACCTCGTCGTGGGACAGCGGCAGGCAGTAGTTCTCCGCGAACGCGTACACCGACCGGAACGTGAGCTGGTCGTGGTGGTACTTGCGGTGGATCGGGTCCTCCTGGAAGTAGGCCAGGGTGTCGTGCATCCAGCCCATGTCCCACTTCATCCCGAAGCCGAGCCCACCGACGTAGGTCGGACGCGACACCATCGGCCACGCGGTCGACTCCTCGGCGATGGTCTGCACCCCCGGGAAGGCCCGGTAGACCTCCTCGTTGAAGCGGCGCAGGAACGCGATCGCCTCGACGTTCTCGTTGCCGCCCCACTCGTTGGGGATCCACTCGCCCTCCTCGCGCGAGTAGTCGAGGTAGAGCATCGAGGCGACCGCGTCCACCCGCAGCCCGTCGACGTGGTACTCCTCGAGCCAGAACAGCGCGGACGACAGCAGGAAGCTGACGACCTCGGGCCGGCCGTAGTTGAAGATGTAGCTCTTCCAGTCGGGGTGGTAGCCCTTGCGCGGGTCGGCGTGCTCGAACAGGTGGGTGCCGTCGAAGTAGGCCAGCCCGTGCTCGTCCGAGGGGAAGTGCGAGGGCACCCAGTCGAGGATCACCCCGATCCCGGCCTGGTGGAGCCGGTCGATGAGGTACTTGAGGTCCTGGGGGGTGCCGAAACGGCTGGTCGGCGCGAAGTAGCCGGTGGTCTGGTAGCCCCACGACCCACCGAAGGGGTGCTCGGTGAGGGGCATGAACTCCACGTGGGTGAAGCCGAGCTCCTGCACGTGGGCGATGAGCGGGTCGGCCATCTCGGTGTAGTTGAGCGGCCGGTCCCCCTCCCCCGGGATCCGCCGCCACGATCCGAGGTGGAGCTCGTAGATCGACATCGGCTGTTCGAGCGTCTGGCGTTGCGCGCGGGCGGCCATCCACTCGTCGTCGTGCCACTCGTAGGACAGGTCCCAGATCTTCGACCCGGTCAGCGGCGGGGTCTCGCTGTGCACCGCGAACGGGTCGGCCTTGTCGACGCGGTAGCCGCGGTGGCGGGAGCGGATGTGGAACTTGTAGGTGTCGCCCTGACCGACGCCCGGGATGAACCCCTCCCAGATCCCCGACACGCCCCGGGGGCGCAGCGGGTGGCTGTCCTTGTCCCAGCCGTTGAAGTCGCCGATGACGGTGACGAGTTCCGCGTTCGGTGCCCACACCGCGAAGTGCGCCCCCTCCTCGCCGTCGACCACGTCGAGGTGCGCCCCGAGCTGTTCCTGCAGCCGGACGTGGCTGCCCTCGTTGAACAGGTACAGGTCGGTGTCACCGAGCCGGCCGGTCGCGGTCCGGTCCTCGGACGACTTGCGGGGAGCCTGGCTTGGCACGTCGGTCCTCCTGGTCGGGTCGGTCACGCGGGCGCGTCGCCGAGGACCTCGGCGATGCCGGTGAGCGGGATGTCGACCCACTCCGGGCGGTTGTTCATCTCGTAGCCGAGCTCGTAGATCGCCTTCTCCAGCAGGAACGCGTCGAGCAGGGTGGCGGTGTGGGTGACCTCGTCCGGCACGAACGGGTGGCCCTCGGCGGTGGTCAGGTACCCCCGCAGGAACCCGGTCGACACCCACCGGTTCCACACCTTGAGCCACGTCTCGAGCTCGTCGTAGGCGTCACGGTCGGGCACCACCGCGCCGCGCTCGACCTGGAACCGCAGCGCCGAGTGGGAGGCGTACTGGAACG
>CAYSTY010000293.1:0-3553 GCA_964433685.1 uncultured Actinomycetota bacterium
CGACCGCTACGCCGACGCGGACGACGCGCTCTACGCCTGACCCCCCCCGCCTGACCCCACTGGTCCGGGTTCGGCTGCCCCGGGGCAGCCGAACCCGGACCACCGTCCCCGCCGGGATCGTCACGTGCGGGTGAGCGCGTCGGCCTCGGCGAGGTAGCGCGGTGCCTGCAACCGGTGTGCGATCGTCGCAGCCTGCGTGGCCAGGGTCGACGCGTCGAGGTCGCCGGCCCCCGCCCGGTCGGTGAGCGCGGCCACCTCGGCGAGGACGAGCGCGACCGGGCCGTAGCTGCAGGTCCCCTGCCAGCTGACGCGGTCGCGGTGGGCCAGCAGCGCGGCGCCGGCGAGCTCGGCGTGGGCCCGGTCACGACGCATCACGGCCCCGCGGGCCAACACCAGCATCGACGCCAACCAGGAGAAGTCGTACGGCAGGTCGGTGGACCCGTCGTCGCGGACGAGGTCCTCGAACAGCCGGGCGCTGCGCACGGGGTCGGTCTCGGCCAGGACCATGGAGGCCGCCGCCGTCCACGCCGGGAGCGGGTCGGGTCGCTCGAGCAGCTGCTCGAGCACGGGGACCAACTCGGCGAGGCGGCCACCCTGCCGTCGCAGCTCGAGCAGCTGGCCCGCGTAGGCGCTGAAGGCCCGGGACGCCGCGACCCCGACGCCGATCCGCAGCGCGTGCTCGGCCGCGGCCTCCGCTGCCTCGAGGTCCCCGTCGAGGTGGGCGAGGGCGGCCTGCTGGTAGGCGACCGACCAGCGTCGGCCTGCATCGCCGACCCTGTCCCGCAGGCGTTCCATCTCGGCGTGGGTGGCACGCAGCCGGGCGCCGTCGCCGTGCTGCAGCGCGACGGTGAAACGCAGGTGCAGGCCCTCCCAGCGGCCGATCGGGTCGTCGAGCAGTTCGGCGTCGTGCAGCAGTCGGTCGGCCGCGGCGGCACGTCGGTCGAGGTCGTCGGCGTGGGCCAGCCCCATGTACGCGTACGGCAGCACCTGCACGGCGGTCACGGGGTCGTCGTCGGTGAGCAGGTCGAGCGCGTCGGCGAACAGCTCGCGGCACCGTTCCGGCGCGCCGCTGAGGGAGTGGACGAGGCTGGCGCTGGCGCTGATCGCCGCCCGGGCGGTCGGATCGGGTTCGCGGGCCAGGGCACCCGCGGCGAGGTCGGCGGCACGGCGTTGCAACGGGCCGGGCTCCCCGGTCTCGCCGAGCCGGAGCGCGGCGAGGACGGCGCGTGTACGCAGCTCGGCGTCGTCGCACGCGACGGCGCGTTCGGCCGCGTCGAGCAGGCGGTCGGCGTGCCCGGGCACCCCGGCGAGCCGCAGCGCATCGGCGGCCTCGACCTCGAGGCTGAGCAGGTCGAGGTCGACGTCGTCCCCGTCGCCGTCACCCGCGACGGGCCGGTCGCGGGCGACCTCGGCGGCTCGGTCGAACCAGTCGGCGGCCTCCTCGTAGGCCAGCGCGTCCCGGGCGACCTCACCGGCCCGGCGTGCCGCGGCGACCGCCCCCGCCGGATCGAGCGCGGCGGCGGCCAGCGCGTGGGCTGCGACCTGGGGCGCGGCCATCCCGACCTCGCGGCCGATGGTGGCGACCTCGTGGTGGAGCTCCACACGGCGACCGGTCGGGACGAGGTCGTAGGCGACGCGGCGCATCAGTTCGTGCCGGAAGACGGTCGTCGTCGGCGACAGGCGGCGGAGGATGCCGGCGGTGACCGCGGGCTCGAGGTGGGCCGGATCGGTCAACTCGGCGACGGCCCGGTCGTCGACCGGCTCGTCGAGGACGGCGACGACGTCGAGGGCTCGTCGGGTCTGCAGGCCGAGCACGCCGATGGCTGCCGCGATGGCGTCGTGCAGGCGCGGCGGGACCTCGATGGTCCGTGGCGGACGGGCCGTCCCGTCGGCGGACAGGACGCCGCGTCGGGCGAGGTCCTCGAGCAGCGCGGTGACGAACAGGGCGTTCCCACCGGTGAGGCTCTGGAGCCAGTCGAGCAGTGCCGAGGTGTCGACGTCACGGTCGAAGGACGGGCCGACGAGCGCGGCGATGGCGTCCCGGTCGAGCGGCGTGAGGCCGATCTCCAGACCGTCGTCGGCCGCGCCGCGCGGCAGGTCCGACCGCTGCCGAACGGCCACCACGAGCCGGATGGCATCGGACCGCTCGATCGCCGCCCGCAGGAGCCGGTGGGTGGTCGGCCCGCCCCGGTGCGCGTCGTCGAGCACCAGGGTCAGCCCGCCGGCTGCCTCGGCGATCCGGCCGAGCGCGTCGGCGACCTCCTCGTGCAGCACCCCCGGGTCGGAGCCGAGCGGTGAGGTGGCAGCAGCGATCCGTCCGCCGCCCGCCAGCTGCCACGCCGACGGACCCGCCGGCGGGACGAGGGCCGCGAGCTCCTCGTGCAGCGCAGCCAGCAGGTCCACGACCGGTTGCAGCGCCGACCACGGGTTGGACGCGCAGGTCACCGCGACCGTGAGCTCGCCGCGACGTCGTCGTCGAGCCACGAGCGCCTGCGCGACCGTCGACTTGCCGACGCCCGCCTCGCCCGTGAGCACCACCACCGGCGTGTCGGCGAGCGCCGCGTCCAGGTCGGCCACCACCTCGTCGCGTCCGACGATCGGGCGTGGGTGCAGCGCGGCCGCGTCGGTGGGCGCCGTGTCCTGCCGCAGGATGTCGACCTGCAGCTGGGCCAGGCCGGGGGGTGGTTCGAGGCCGAGCTCACCGACGAAGTAGCGCCGCGCGGACTCGTAGGTCGCGAGCGCGTCCGCGCGGCGACCGGCCCGGCTCAAGGCTCGCATGAGCTCGACCCACCGCCCCTCGCGGTGGGGCGCGGCACGGACGAGCTCCTGGAGCCGGGCGATCGCGGCGGGCAGCTGACCGGTCGCGAGCAGCGCGCGGGCGTGCGCGTCCTCCGCCTCGGCCCGCAGCTCCCCGAGGCGGATGCGTTCGAGCTCGAGGTCGCCGACGGCGTCGACGTCGACGTCCTCGTAGGGCTCGCCGCGCCACAACGACAGCGCTTCCTCGGTGCGGCGCAGGACCGTGGCCACGTCGCCACCCTCGGCGGCCACGCCGGCCGTCGCACACGCACGGACGAAGCCGTGCACGTCCACGTCGACCCGGTCGGTCACCAGGCGGTAGCGCCGACCGTCCCAGGCGAGGCTGTCGGGCGGTAGCTGCCGTCTGAGCCGGGCCAGCTGGTTGTGCAGCGAGTTGCGGGCGCTGCGAGGTGGCGCGTCGCCCCACACCGCGTCGACGAGCTGCTCGGGGGTGACGCCGGTCCGTCCGGCGAGCACGAGGGTCGCCAGGAGGCAGCGCTGCGTGGGGCTGAGCGGCGTGCCACCGGGGCCGGCGGACAAGGTGGTGCGACCCAGCACCTCGATCCGGACGCGTCCAGCCGCCACCCCGACCTCCCACAGCCACCCGACCGTAGTGCCGCGACCTCCGCACGGGAACGGGTTCGGGCCAGGTCGTGACCTGCGTCCCGGTGGCGGCGAGCGAGCCGGGTGGGCGCTCGCGGGGCGATGGCGTACCCTTCGCGCCGCCCGGAGGGTTCGCCTAGTCAGGCCTATGGCG
>CAYSTY010000294.1:0-3541 GCA_964433685.1 uncultured Actinomycetota bacterium
CCCCGAGCTGGCTGCGCGACACGCCGCTGGCCCACCGCGGCCTGCACGGCGACGGGGTGCCCGAGAACACCCTCGACGCGTTCGCCGCGGCCCGGGACGCCGGGTACGGGGTCGAGCTGGACGTCCACCTCACCGCCGACGGGGTCCCGGTGGTGGTGCACGACCGCGACCTCGCCCGCATCACCGGACGTGCCGTGCGGGTCGGCAGGCTCACGGCCGTCGAGGTCGCCGCCCTGCCGGTGCTGGGCAGCGACCGGACCATCCCGACCCTGGCGGCGGCCCTCGCGGTGCTGGGCGACGTGCCGATCATGGTCGAGTGCAAGCAGACCGCCCTCCGCGCGGGGACGCTGGAACGAGCTGTGGCCGACACGCTCGCCGACCACGCCGGCCCCTGGTGCGTCGCCGGGTTCAACCCCGCGACGACGAGGTGGTTCCGACGCCACCGCCCCGAGGTGGTCCGCGTGCTGACGGCCGGGGTGCTCGCCGACGCGCCGCTGCCGGGTCCGGTCCGCCGACGCCTCGCCGGGCTCGCCGACCTCGACGCGGTCGCGCCCCACGCGATCAGCTACGAGCTGGTCGGGCTGCCGACGGCGCGGACCGACCGCTGGCGGGAGGCGGGCGGGACCCTCGTGACCTGGACCGTCACCGACGAGGTCGAGCTCGGTCGTGCCCGCGACCTCGCCGACAACATCATCTTCGAGCGGGTCCGTCCGGGACCACCCGCAGGGGCGGCCGACGCGGTGTCGCCAGCACCGCCTCGAGGAAGCGGCTGAGCGCGACCTCGCAACCGGTGCGGTCGGCGTTCCAGGTCCGGACGTGGCCCGCGCCCGGGACCCGGTGGTAGGTCACCACGTCGGGACGGGACGCGGCGAACGCGTCCGACAGCGACACCGGCACGACGGGGTCGAGGTCGCCGTGGAACAGCAGCGTCGGCAGGTCGTAGCGCCGCGGGTCGTCGAGGTGGTCGAGGCCCTGCCAGTCGATGCGTCCCCGCGCACCGGCCAGCGCCATCGTCGGGGGCAGCAGCAGCGGGAGCACGGCCTGCGGCAGCCCGCGCTGGCGGGCCGCAGCCCGCAGGACCGGCCCCCAGTGACGCACCGGCGCGTCGAGCACCACCGCCCGCACGCGTGCCGCGAGACCGCTGCGGGCGAGCAGCTCGGCGATGCACGCGCCCCCCATCGACGCGCCGAACAGCACCACGTCCTGCGCGCCGCGGACCTCGATCACGTGCTCGATCGCGGCGGCGACGTCCTCCCACTCGGTCGCGCCGAGGTGGCTGCGCCCGTCGGGCGACGGTGGGGCCCCCGGCGCGTTCCGGTAGGAGATGGCGAGCGCCGGGACGCCGGCCTCCACGAAGGCCGGCCCCCACCGCGCGACCTCCTGACGCGAGCCGCTGCGCCCGTGGACCAGGACGGCGGCCGTGGCCGCCGGTGCGTGCGCGGTCGGCGACACCTCGGCGTCGGGGAGCGGGAACCACCACGCCGGCAGGTCCCCGAGCGGCCCCGGTACCTCCACGTCCTCGACCGCTCCCGGCAGCACGGTCAGGTCGTCCGGGACGGCGTGGGCGCCGAGCTCGCCGGTGTCGCCGACCCGGACGCGTCCGAGGTGGTGCTCCACGGGACGGCGGACCCCGACAGCGACGTCCGCCAGATCCGGATCGGAGGCGTCCAGCGCGACCTCCTCGGTCGGCGGGCCGATCCGGAGCCAGCCGTGCGAGGTCGCGAGGCCCCACCAACCGGGTCGGGTCGCGGCCGGGCCCGCCACCACGACCTCGCCGCGCACGATCGACCGGACCTGGACCCCGTCGTCGGGCAGGGGCGGCACGGGACGTCTGCCGGGCGGTTCGGTGATGCGTTCGGCGTAGTACCACGTGGCCCCACCGGCCGCGGCGGCGAGCAACGCCGCGGTCCCGCTGCCGGCGATGGTCGCCACCCGCCGCCGGCGGTCGGTCATCGCGGCGGTGTCCGGCACGCGCCGTCGCCGGGCCCGTGTGGTGCGGATACCGGCGGCGCCGCCCGCGCCGCGCCCACGCCAACGGCCGGACCCTGCACCGCTCGCGCCGTCGGCCACCACCTACGCTCGCTCCCGTCCCATCCGGACCCGACCCTACGGTCCGAGCCTGCCTCATCCTCGTCGCCGGAGCCGCCCGTGTCACCCAGCCCGACGTCCGATGCCCTGTTCGCCCGCGCCCGGGCCGCGATCCCCGGTGGCGTCAACTCCCCGGTCCGGGCGTTCGCGTCCGTCGGCGGGACGCCGCGGTTCATCCGCCGGGGCGCGGGCGCGATGGTCGAGGACGTGGACGGGGCGCGCTACGTCGACCTCGTCGGCTCGTGGGGGCCGTTGCTGTTCGGCCACGCCCGCGAGGAGGTGCTGGAGGCGGCGCGGGGCGCGCTCGCGCTCGGGTCGTCCTTCGGTGCGCCGACCGAGGCCGA
Organism: uncultured Actinomycetota bacterium; assembly: GCA_964433685.1. Lineage (GTDB taxonomy): Bacteria > Actinomycetota > Nitriliruptoria > Nitriliruptorales > Nitriliruptoraceae > Nitriliruptor. Next base: position 2,433 of record CAYSTY010000294.1, read on the forward strand.
GGTGGAGCTCGCCGAACGGGTCATCGCGGCGGTCCCGTCGATCGAGAAGCTGCGTCTGACCAGCTCGGGGACCGAGGCCGGCATGAGCGCGATCCGGCTCGCGCGTGGCGCGACCGGCCGGCGCAAGGTGATCAAGTTCGCGGGCCACTACCACGGTCACGCCGACGCCCTGCTCGTGGCCGCTGGCTCGGGCGTGGCCACCCTCGGCATCCCCGGGTCGCCCGGCGTCACCGAGGGGGCGGCGGCCGACACCGTGCTCGTGGACTGGAACGACCGGGACGCGGTCGCCGCGGCGGTCGACACCCACCGCGACGACCTCGCCGCGATCGTGTGCGAGCCGGTGCCCGCCAACATGAACCTCGTCGCGCCCGAGGAGGGCTTCCTCGTGTTCCTGCGCGCGGAGGCCGACCGGTCCGGCGCCGTGCTCATCTTCGACGAGGTCATCACCGGGTTCCGGCTGGCCCTCGGCGGGGCCCAGGAGGTCCACGGCGTCACGCCCGACCTCACCGTCCTCGGCAAGATCCTCGGTGGCGGCTTCCCCCTGGCGGCCTTCGGGGGCCGCGCCGAGCTGATGGACCACCTCGCCCCGGTCGGTCCGGTCTACCAGGCGGGGACGCTGTCGGGGAACCCCGTGGCGGTCGCCGCCGGGCTCGCCCAACTGACCCTCCTCGAGGCGCCGGGCACCTACGAGCGCCTCCGCGACATCACCGACGAGGTGGTCGCCGGCCTCCGCGCGGCCTTCGACGGCACGGGCCTGACGGTCCAGGTGCTCCAGCACGGCACCCTCGCAGGGGTGGTCTTCACCGACCGCGACCTGCACCGCTACGAGGACGTGGCCGCGGCCGACCACGACGCCTACGGCCGCTTCTTCCACGCGATGCTCGACCGCGGGGTCTACCTCGCCCCGTCCGGCTACGAGGTGGTGTTCACCTCGCTCGCCCTCGACGCCGAGGCGCTCGAACGGGTGGCGGAGGCCGCGGCGGGTGCCGCCGCGGAGCTGGCCGGGGGCGGGTGAGCGGGCGCCGGTCCGGGACCGCCCACCTTTTGGTCGGGTTCGGGCCCTTCGGTACCCTCCCGGCCCCACCGCCCGTGCCCTCCGGCCCTGGCGG
>CAYSTY010000295.1:0-3540 GCA_964433685.1 uncultured Actinomycetota bacterium
GTGCTCGTGGTGATGTTCCTGTCGCGGCACTGCCCGTACGTGCAGCACGTCCAGGACGCCATCGCCGCATGCGCGCGGCGGTACGCCAACACCGACCGGGTCACGTTCGTCGCCATCGCCTCGAACGACCCGCAGATCCAACCCGACGATGCGCCCGACCGGCTCGCGGAACAGAAGCACGAGGTGGGGTTCGTCTTCCCCTACCTGTTCGACGAGGACCAGCAGGTCGCCCGCGCCTACCACGCCGCGTGCACCCCGGACTTCTACGTCTTCGACGCCGACCGCCGGCTCGCGTACCGCGGCAGGATGGACAGCTCCCGCCCCGGCGGCGAAGCCGCGAGCGGTGACGAGCTGCGCGACGCGGTCAACGCCCTGCTCGACGGCGACCGGCCCGACCCCGACCAGTGGCCCTCGGTGGGTTGCTCGATCAAGTGGCGGCCCGGCACCGGCCACGACGAGACGCCGGCCTGACCGCTACCGACCCGGCCAGCGGCCGTGCCGCTCGTACTCCAGGGTCCGCACGACCTGTCGCGCCCGGTCGCGTGCCTGCTCGAGCGCGCTCTCGGCAGCGATCAGCTCGACGAGCCGTCGGTACAGCGGCGTGCCGGTGACCCACGGGTCCGCGTCCACGACCGTGCCGCGCTGGCGTTCGGTCAGATCGGCCTCGTCGAACCGGTCACGCAACCCGTCCGAGCTGCGCAGCAACCACCCCGCCAGGTTGTGTCGGTGGGTGGGGGTCAGGTCCTCGAGGCGTTCGACCACCCCGGTCGAGGACGTCCACGTCGATGCCTGCAGCAGCTCGGCGGGTTCGATCTGGGCCGCGCCACGACCGCCACGTGATGCCGCGTGGTCCAGGAGCTCGGCCACCCGCCGGTGCAGCGGCGCGACCTCCGCGAGCTCGACCTCGCCGTCGGCGACCTGGCGCGCCACGGCCGGGTCGTCGGGCGCGAACGCTGCCTCGTAGCTCGACCGGTGGGTGTGCAGCTGACGGGCGACCCGACGCAGCACCCGTGGGTCGGCGTCGGTGAGGGCGACCGTGCGGCCATCGGTGAGGGTGACCTCGAGCGCCTGGTTGACCTCGTCGGGGTCCAACGTGATGCGAGCCAGGACGGCCTCCTGCGGCGCGGCGGACGCCGCCCAGACTACGCCCGCACGACCGTCGCGCGGTCCCAACGGTGCCGCGGCGCGGCCCCACGCACCCGACGGTCCTTGCCGCCGTCGCTCGGCGCGGGTAGGCAAGGGCCCCGTCGCGTCCCGGAGCCGCCGTGCCTGACCCGTCCACGACCCCGCCGTCCCGCATCGCCGTGCTCACCAGCGGTGGTGATGCGCAGGGGATGAACGCCGCCGTCCGGTCCGTGGTCCGCACCGGACTGGCGGCCGGCGTCGAGGTCCACCTGGTCTACGAGGGCTACCGGGGTCTGGTCGACGGCGGTCCCGCCATCGTGCCCGCCGACTCCGAGGACGTCGGCGGCATCCTCCAGCAGGGCGGTACCACCATCGGCACCGCACGGTCGGAGGCGTTCCGGACGCGCGAGGGCCGCCGTGTCGCGGCGCGCAACCTCGTCGAGCGCGGTATCGACGCGCTGGTGGTCATCGGCGGGGACGGCAGCCTCACCGGCGCCGACGGCTTCCGCCGCGAGTGGCCCGACCTGCTCACCGAACTGGTCGAGGCCGGCGACATCAGCGCCGAGCTCGCCGCGACCCACCCGCACCTGCGGCTGGTCGGGATGGTGGGGTCCATCGACAACGACATGTTCGGGACGGACATGACCATCGGTGCGGACACGGCGCTGCACCGCATCACCGAAGCCATCGACGCCCTGCACGCGACCGCCGCCAGCCACCAGCGCTCGTTCGTCATCGAGGTCATGGGCCGCAACTGCGGCTACCTCGCGCTCATGGCCGGCCTCGCCACCGGGGCGAACTGGATCTTCATCCCCGAGCACCCGCCGGAGACCGACGACTGGGCCGGCGCGCTGGCGCGGACGGTCGAAGCGGGTCGGCGGGTCGGTCGTCGCCAGAACCTCGTGGTCGTCGCCGAAGGGGCCCGCGACCGCGATGGTGAGCCGATCACCTCCGAAGCGGTCAAGGACGCGCTCGAGGCGGGGCTCGGCGAGGACACCCGCGTCACCATCCTCGGCCACGTGCAGCGGGGTGGCCGTGCCTCCGCGTTCGACCGCAACCTCGGCACCCGGTGCGGGTACCGGGCCGTCCACGAGCTGCTCGAGCTCGGCCCGGACGAGGACGCCAAGCTCGTCGGCATCCGCGAGAACCGCATCACCACCTCGAACCTGATGGAGGCGGTCGAGCGCACCCACGAGGTCGCCGACCTGCTCGCCGAGAAGCGGTACGACGACGCGATGCGCCTGCGCGGTGGCAGCTTCGTCGAGTCGCTCGAGACCGTCCGCACCCTGGTCCGGGCCAAGCCGTCCAGCGACGACAGCGTCGTGCCGCTGCGCATCGCCGTGCTGCACGCGGGCGGCCCGGCTCCCGGCATGAACACCGCCGTCCGCGCCGCCGTGCGTCTCATCCTGGAACGCGGGCACGAGGTGCTGTTCGTCTCGCACGGGTTCGAGGGCCTGCGCGACGGCCGGCTCGAGCCGGCGACGTGGATGTCGGTCAGCGGGTGGGTGTCGCGAGGTGGAGCCGAGCTCGGTACGAGCCGCTGGCTGCCCGGTCGCCAGGACCTGCCGGCCATCGCATCCCAGCTCGAGTCGCACCGCATCGACGGGCTGGTCATGATCGGGGGGTTGACCGGCTACCGGGCGGCGCACCTGATGTTGACCGCCCGCGAGGAGCACCCGGCCCTCGGCATCCCGACCGTCTGCGTCCCCGCCTCGATCAACAACGACCTGCCGGGCACGGAGCTGACCGTCGGCGCCGACACCGCGCTCAACGCCATCGTCAGCGACGTCGACAAGATCAAGCGGTCGGCGGTCGCGTCCCGCCGGTGCTTCGTGGTGGAGGTGATGGGACGCCACTCGGGGTACCTCGCGCTCACCAGCGCGCTCGCGACCGGCGCGGAGCGCGTCTACCTGCCCGAACGTGGCATCACCCTCGACCAGCTGCGGGCGGACGTCGCCGCGCTCACCGCCGCGTTCCAGGAGGGTCAACGGCTCGGTCTGCTGATCCGCTCCGAGCACGCGGACGCGGTCTACACCACCGAGTTCGTGCGGTCGGTCCTCGAGAAGGAGAGTGGTGACGTCTTCGACGCGCGGACCTCGATCCTCGGCCACCTGCAGCAGGGCGGGGACCCGTCGCCGTTCGACCGCATCCAAGCCACGAGGTTGACGGCACGGAGCGTCGCGCACCTGCTCCACACCGTCGAGACGGGCACCGGGGGAAGCGCGATGGTGGGGCTCCAGGCCGGTCGGGTGGCCTTCACCCCGCTCGAGGACTTCGCCGACCTGCTCGACCCGGACGCGGAGCGGCCGGCCGACCAGCCGTGGCTGGACGACCTGCTGCCGATCGCGCAGGCGATGGCGCTGCCGTCCTGACGCCGGCACAGGGTGGAGGGCCGGCCCGTGGGCCGGCCCTCCG
>CAYSTY010000296.1:0-3535 GCA_964433685.1 uncultured Actinomycetota bacterium
TGCAGTCCGAGCTCGAGGACGCGTTCGCGCACGTGGAGACCCAGGACCAGCTGACCGTCGCCGACGAGATCAAGCGCGACATGGAGGCGCCGCTGCCGATGGACCGGCTGCTGGCCGGTGACGTCGGGTTCGGCAAGACCGAGGTGGCCGTGCGTGCCGCCGCCAAGGCCGTGTTCGACGGCAAGCAGGTCGCCGTCCTCGTCCCGACGACCATCCTCGCCCAGCAGCACCACGAGACCTTCCGGGAACGGTTCGCCGGGTTCCCGGTGAACATCGCGGTCGTCAGCCGGTTCGTCCCCGACAAGGACAAGCGCGCCGCGTTCGACGGGATGGCGGCCGGGACGCTCGACATCGTGATCGGGACCCACGGGCTGTTGGCCAAGGACGCGGTCTGGAAGGACCTCGGCCTCGTCATCGTCGACGAGGAGCAGCGGTTCGGGGTGCAGCAGAAGGAACGGCTCAAGCAGCTGCGGACCTCGGTGGACGTGCTGTCGATGTCGGCCACCCCGATCCCGCGCACGCTGGAGATGGCCGTCTCCGGGATCCGTGACCTGTCGGTGATCGAGACCGCGCCGGAGGACCGTCAGCCGGTGCTGACCGTGGTCCAGGAGTACGACGACGCGCAGGTCGCGCTGGCGATCCGCCGCGAGCTGCTGCGCGACGGCCAGGTCTTCTACCTGCACAACAAGGTGGAGACCATCCACGCCGCCGCTTCGAAGATCCAGGAGCTGGTGCCCGACGTCCGGGTCGAGGTCGCCCACGGGCAGATGGACGAGAAGCAGCTCGAACGCGTCATGGTGCGGTTCTGGGAGCGCGAGTTCGACGTGCTCGTGGCGACCACCATCATCGAGGCCGGCCTCGACATCCCGAACGCCAACACCCTCATCATCGAACGCGCCGACGTGCTCGGGCTGTCCCAGCTGCACCAGCTGCGCGGGCGCGTCGGCCGGTCCTCGGAACGCGGGTACGCCTACTTCCTCTACCCCGAGGGACGGTCGATCACCGAGCCGGCCTACGAGCGGCTCAAGACCATCGCCGAACACACCCGGCTCGGCAGCGGGTTGGCCATCGCGATGCGCGACCTGGAGATCCGCGGCGCCGGCAACGTGATCGGTGCCGAACAGTCCGGTCAGGTCGCCGCGGTCGGGTTCGACATGTACTCGCGGCTGCTCAAGGAGGAGGTCGCCGACCTCACCGGCGAGCCGATCGAGGAACAGGTCGACATCAAGCTCGAGCTGCCGGTCGACGCCCACCTGCCGCACGACTACGTCGAGGACGCGACCCAGCGGCTCGAGCTCTACAAGCGCATCTCCGCGGTGCGCGACGCGGCCGGGGTCAAGGACGTGCGGGCGGAACTGATCGACCGGTTCGGCCGGCTGCCCGAACCGGCCGAGCGGCTGCTGACCCTGACCGCGCTGAAGGCGGCGCTGCGGCGCTGGAAGGTCACCGAGGTGGTGGTCACGCCGGGCACCGTCCGACCGCCGGAGCTGCGGATCTCGCCGGTCCAGCTGACCTCCTCGCAGGAGGTACGACTCGACCGGGTGCACCCGCGTCACCGCTACAACGCCGAGCGCGGCACGCTGCTGATCCCGGTCCCGCGGCCGAAGCCGGACGACCTCGTGGCCTGGGTCGCCGGCACCCTCCGCGACATCTTCGCGGCCCCGAAGAAGCGCTGACGCACCGCTGGTCCGGGTTCGACCGGTCGGGACCAGCCGAACCCGGACCAGTGGCCCCGTTCAGGCGGATGGTCCGGGCGGGGCCGCGGGGCCGGATGCCGGCTCGTCGAGCTCGTGGCCACGGGTCTCGGGCAGCGCCACGAACCCGACCGCCGTGAGGGCGACCACGATGCCGATGGCGCGGGATGCGTTGGCGAACGACCCGGCCGCGTCGGCGAGCACCCCGAACGTCAGCAGACCGATCACGGCGCCGAGCACCCCCGCGAGGGTCATCCACCCGGCGACGGTCGCGCGCACCTTCGTCGGGACCAGCTCGGCGGCCAGCGCACCGGTCGGCGGCGCGAAACCGGACGAGAACGCGATCGCGGCGAGGTAGCCGATGGCCAGGTCGCGCTGGGTCCCCGCGTACCCGTACGCGACCGAGACGCCGACGAGCGCCATCATCGTCGCGGCGGTGATGCGACGCCCGAACCGGTCGGCGCCGGCGCGTCCGAGCAGGATGCCGGCCAGACCCGCCGGTCCGGCTCCGAGGACCAGCAGCGAGCTGAAGCCGGGCGAGGCGCCGAGGACGTCCTCGCCGTAGACGAACAGGTAGGTGAACCCGGGCCCGGTCGCCAGGGCGAGCCCCCCCGCGAGCAGCGCCAGGACCGCGACGTTGCGGCGGTGCTCCGCGGGTACGCCACCGGGCAGGCCCTCGACGTGCTCGGCCGAGCTGGCGATGCGCGGTTCGCGCACCTTGCGGGCCAGGAAGGGCAGGGCGAGCAGCGGGAGCAGGACGAACGCCGTCACGACCCGGAAGGAGGGCTCGCCCGGCAGCGCGGTCCGCGCCAGCGACACGACGCCGGCGCCGATGCCGTACGCCGCCGTGACGAGGGCGATCGCGGCGGACCGGTCCCGCGAGGTGGTCTCCTCGGCCGCCACCACCCCCGCCAGCGCGTTCACGGCGCTCATCATCGGTCGTGCGAGGGCGACCAGCGCCACGTAGATCCAGAACGACGGCGCCAGGGCCGCCAGCGCGGTGAGGCTCAGACCGAGGGCGGCGAGGGTCAGCAGCACCCGTCGTCGCCCGTGCCGGTCGGCGAGCGCGGCCGCCGGCAGCGACGCCAGCGACGCCAGACGCACGAGCGCGAGGGCGACCCCGAGCGTGGTCGTCGGCAGGCCGATCTGCGCGGTCAGGTCGTCACCGGTCCCGGGGGTGCCGAACTCCGCCGCGACGTCCCCGATGACGGCGGTCACCGAGAACTGCGCGACACCCGCCGCGATGGACAACCCGGCGACGGTCACCACGGGTGCCGTCAGCCAGGCGGGCCGGGTTCTGGAGGGGACGCGCACGCGGGGTCCTCGGAGCGTCGGGCGGCCGGCCTCGGGACGCCGGCCGGCGGCGGACGGTACCCGGGTCCCCCGCCGCCTAGAGGTCGCCCGAGCACGTACCGTCGCGGCCACCTCGCCGACCGGAGCCGTGCCGTGCGCGTCGTGACCTGGAACCTCAACTCGCTGAAGGCGCGGCTGCCACGCGTGCTGGAGCTGCTCGAGGTCCACGCCCCGGACGTGCTGCTCGTGCAGGAGACCAAGTGCGCCCCCGCCGCGTTCCCGCGCGAGGAGCTGGCGCTGGCCGGCTACGAGGTCGTGGACCACTCCGAGGGCCGGTGGAACGGGGTCGCGATCCTGGTGCCGCAGGGCGAGCCGGTCGAGGACGTGGTGCGGGGTCTGGCCGGGGAACCCAACGAGGTCGAAGCGAGGTGGATCGAGGCGACCTACCGGGGCGTGCGGTTCATCAGCGTGTACGTCGTCAACGGGCGCACCGTCGACGACCCGATGTTCCAGGTGAAGCTCGACTTCCTCGACGCCGCCCACCTGCG
>CAYSTY010000297.1:0-3524 GCA_964433685.1 uncultured Actinomycetota bacterium
GCCGACTTCGGCATCGCGCGTGCCCTCGGTGCGGTGACCTCCCGTCTGACCCGCACGGGCATGGTGCTCGGCACGGCCCGCTACCTGGCCCCCGAGCAGCTGCGCGACGATCCCATCGACGCGCGCGCGGACGTGTTCGCCCTGGGGCTCGTGCTGCACGAGTGCCTGACCGGCCGGCCCCCGTTCGGTGAGGGCAACCCGGTCGAGGTCGCCGCCCGCCGCCTGACGACGTCGCTGCCTCGCGTCACCGACCTCGTCACCGGTGTGCCGCCGGGGCTCGAGGAGGTGATCGGCTGGGCGACGCGGATCGACCCCCGCGAACGGCCGACGGACGGCGCCGATCTCGCCGATGCGCTGCGCCACTTCGCCGCCCACGACGCAACGTCCGACCTCGCGGCTCGCGCCGCCCGGATCCCGCAGCGGAACACCACGCCGGTCGCCTCCGACCGGATCGACCCCATCGAGCCGGAGCCGGACGCGCCACCGCCCCCCGGTCCCTCCGCGGCGCACGCGGGCGTGGCGACCGATCCCGGCGCGGAGGCCGGTCCCGTCGACCAGGTGGGGCGCGGCGACGCCGCGGTCCCCGGCGAGGCCGCCGGCGGCGAGGCACCGCCGATCGGCGCGACCCGCGCCATCCCCGTGACCGGCGACCTACCGACAGGGGTCCCCGCCGTCGCCGCGGCGGCCCCGTCGGTCCCGCCCCCTGCCCCGGCGCGCGACGTGACCGGCACGCTCGATCCGGCCACGGAGGCGGGTACCGACCCGGCACCGAGCCCCGGCCCGTCGACCGCCCGACGGTGGGTCCTCGGGGCGGTGGCCGCGGTCGCCGTCCTCCTCGTGGCGATCGGGCTGAACGCCACCGGCGACGACCCCGGCGGCAGGCCCGGCGGTGAAGGTGGCGCCCCGACGGCGGACGAGGGCGACGACGGCGGCGAGCCCCTGACGATCGCCGATCACGGCGACCACGACCCGGAGGGCGACCAGAGCGAGCACGGCCAGGACGTCGAGCTCGCCATCGACGGCGACCCGGAGACCTTCTGGCGCTCCGAACGCTACGAATCCGCCGCCTTCAGCGGCCTCGACAAGTCGGGGGTCGGCATCTGGTTCGAGCTCGACGAGCCGACCGCCCTCGACCGCGTCGAGGTGGTGCTGTCCAACGACCAGGGCACCTTGGAGCTGTGGGCGTCCGACGACGGTCCTCCCGAGCCCACCGTGCTGCCCGAGGACTGGGGTGTGCGGCTCGGTGGCGGTGACGTCCCCGCCGCCGGGATGCAGTTCCCGAACCTGCCCGATCGTGAGGTCCGCACCGTCCTGCTGTGGTTCACCGACCTGCCCGAGGGTGGTGGCGGGTGGCGTGCCGAGGTCCGCGAGGTGCGCCTGATCGGCCGGTGAGGGTCGCACCCACCGACCGCCCGTACCCGCGGTCGGACGGCCGGGGTCGGTCCGCGAGCCCACCCAGGTGACGGCTACGGTCCGCGTTCCGAGTCGGCCGGAGGACCCCGGGTGAGACGTATCGTGGTGACCGGCGCGACGGGTTTCGTCGGTGGGCGGATCGCGCGTCGACTGCGCGAACGCGGCGACGAGGTCGTCGCGCTCGTCCGCACCCCGTCGGATGACCTCGACGCGCACGGGGTCGACCAACGCACCGTCGACCTGCACGACCTCGAGGCGGTCCAGGCGATCGCGGCGGACGCCATCGTGCACGCCGCCGCCACCTCGGGTCCCGACCTCGCCGCCGCCGAACGGGTCAACGTCGACGGCACGCGCGCCATCGCCGGCGCCGCCATGCTCGGTGGGCAGCGGCTCGTGCACATCTCGACCACGTCCGTGTACGACCTCGTCGCCGCGGGCGACATCGCCGTCGACGAACGCACGCCGCTCGTCGGACGCGATGCCGCCGCCTCGCCGACCAGCAGCTCCGGCAGCGCCTACGCCGTCACCAAGTCCCTGGCCGAGGAGGAGGTCGTCCGCGCGGTGCGCAACGGCCTCGCCGGCGCCATCCTGCGCCCGCCCGCGGTGCTCGGTGCGGGCCGTACCTCCACGTGGGGGACCCGTGTGCCGCGCCGCATCCGTGACGGCGAGCCGCCCGCGATCCACCCCGACAGCAGCTTCGGCTGGGTCCACGTCGAGGATCTGGTGGACGCCGTGGTCGCAGCGCTCGACGCCGACGCCGAGGTCGTGCGGGGCCTGACGGCGAACGTCGTCACCGGCCACGTCCCGTTCGGTACCTACCGCGACGAGGTGATCGACATCGTCGGCGCCGACCCAGCCGAGGCGCCCGATCCCGACACCCCGGTGTGGCGTGGTAGCTACGTCACGCGCCAGCTGGTGCAGACGCTGGACGTCCGCCCGGGACGGAGCTTCGACGACGCCATGGACGAGATCCGCGCGAGCTGGCAGGACGGAGATCCCGATGCCTGATCCCGATCGACCTTCCGCCCCGACGGGGCGACCGCCCGTCGGCACGACCATCAGCGCGACCGGACGCGGCTACCGACGGACCGTGCCGCCACACCTGGACGCGGCGGCGACCGAGCGGATGCGCTGGCTGCTGCACGATCCCGACCACTGGGTCCTGCGCACCAACTGGGAGCGGTACCTGCGCACCGGTGACGAGCACCTGCTCGTCACCACCGACCGCCTCACCCAGGACCAGCGCATCGCCGCGGCGGCCTGGTTGACGCAGCAACGCCACGCGCTCCACCGGGCGGTCGAGGGCGGCGACCGGGCACCCGACGGCTGGATCGAGTCCCTGCCCATGATGCAGGCGCTGCAACGGCAGAACGTGCCGTCCCACGAGCTCACCGATGCCCCGGCCCAGCCCGGCGGTCCGACGAAGGTCGGCTGAGCGCTCAGCCGAGCGTGCCCGAGTCGGTGAGCACCCGCCGGAGCGCGCCGATCCAACGGTCGCGGTCCGCCGCCTTGAACGCGACGTGATCGGCCACCTCGGGGTGCGGCAGGATCAGGAACCGCTCGTCGGCGAGGCCCGCCACGACCGCGTCGGCGACGTCCTCGGGCTCGAGCACCGCCGACGCGCCCCGGACCGCGAGCGCGGACGCGTTGCCCGACTCGGCCGCATCCTGGAGCAACGGCGTGTTGACCGCCTGCGGGCACAGGGCGCTGACCTTGATGCCACGCCCGCCGTAGGTGACCGCGAGCCACTCGGCGAACCCGACGGCGGCGTGCTTGGACGCGGTGTAGGGAGCGTCGCCGGGCGTGGTCAGCAGCCCGGCCGCGGACGCGGTGTGCAGCAGGTACCCGCCACCGCGCTCCACCATCCGCGGGACGACAGCCCGGGCGCTGTGGACGTGCGACATCACGTTGACCTGCCAGGCCCGGTCCCACTGGTCGTCGGTCGCCTCGAGACCCGCTCCGATCCCGATCCCGGCGTTGGCGCACAGCAGGTCGATGGGCCCGAGCTCCGCCTCGCACCGCTCGACCATCGCCTCGACCTGCGCGCGATCGGCGACGTCCACCTCGAGCGCCAGGGTGGCGACGCCGGAGCTCGCGAGCTCGTCGGCCAG
>CAYSTY010000298.1:0-3523 GCA_964433685.1 uncultured Actinomycetota bacterium
CCACCACCCGGAGGCGAAGTACTTCAACGCCCGGTGAGCACGACGCGCAGCCGGAGGGTGTGGCGCAGAAGACGAGTCCACCACCCGGAGGCGAAGTACTTCAACGCCCGGTGAGCACGACGCGCAGCCGGACCAGTGCGTGGTGGTCCGGGTTGCACTGCCCAGGACCAGCCGAACCCGGACCAGCAGCCGGGTCAGGTGGTGGCGGGGATCCACAGGCCGCGGTCGGTGACGTGCTCGACCGCGTCCCGCGGATCCATCGGGCGGCCGAAGTGGTAGCCCTGGGCGATGTCGCAGCCGAGCTCGACGAGGCGTTCGAGCTGCTCGGGGGTCTCCACGCCCTCGGCGACGGTCCGCATGCCGAGCGCGTGCGCCATGTCGATCATGGCGCGGACCACGTGGTCGGCGCCGGGGGTCTCGCCGAGCGGTGACACGAAGGAGCGGTCGATCTTGAGCGCGTCCCACGGGAAGGCGGACAGGCGCGACATCGACGACCAGCCGGTGCCGAAGTCGTCGATGGCCAGCCGTACGCCGAGCCGGTGTAGGTCCTCGAGCGCGGCCAGGGTGGGGTCGTCGGCGATGGCGGTCTCGGTGACCTCGAGCCACAGGGCGCAGGCGGGGGCCGACCAGCGTGTCAGGAAGGTGGCGACCGTGGCGGCCAGGTCGGGGTCGCTCAGCTGCCGGGCGGAGAGGTTGACCGACACCGTCGGACGCCAGCCGAGCCGGGTGCGCCAGCGTGCCTGGGTCTCGAGCGCACGGGCGAGCACGGTCTCGAACAGCAGCCCGGTCACGCCCGTGCTCTCCGCGATGGCGACGAACCGGTCGGGCGGGACCGGGCCCCGGTCGGGGTGGTTCCACCGCGCGAGGCACTCGAAGGCGAACAGCTCGCCGCTGACCAGGTCGACCTCGGCCTGGTAGGCGCAGTGGACGTCCCCGCCGCGCAACGCCGGGACGAGGTCGCGTTCGAGCTGCGCCTGCTCGGCGACGTGCATGCGCAGCCGCTCGTCGTCGCGGACGAGGTGGTGGCCGCCGAGCTGCTTGGCCCGGCGGAGGGCGGCTTCGGCCCGGACGAGCAGCGCGCTGACGTCGTCGCCCGGCTCGGCCACCGTCAACCCGACCGAGGCGCGCACCCGGTCGCGGCCCTTGTCGAGCCCCCCGTGCGGCACGTCGAGGCAGGCGCGCACCTGTTCCCCGATGACCTCCGGGCCGAGGCAGCCGTCCCGAGCGTCGCAGACCACGAGGAACTGGTCCCCGCTCCAGCGCGCGACCGTGCCACGGCCGGCGATCACGCGCACGAGCCGGTCGGCGCAGGTGGTCAGGACGCGGTCGCCGGCGTCCTGCCCGTGGTCGTCGTTGATGCGCCTGAAGCCGTCGAGGTCGCACAGCATCACGGTGAGCGGGGCGCTCGCCACCTCGCCGGCGAGGCGGTGCTCGAGCCACCTCGTCGCCGCCGTCCGGTTCGGCAGCCCGGTCAGCACGTCGTGGTCGGCGCGGTGCTGCAGGCGCCGTTCGACCTCACCGCGGTCGCTGAGCTCCTCGGCGAGCGCGGCGACGGTCAGCACCGTCAGGCTCACCACGAGGAGGAACAGCTGCAGCTGCAGGACCGGTGCCCCCTCCCCGATGGTCGGGAGCGCGAACGGGCCGCGACCGTGCGCGGTCGCGAAGTTCGCGACGACGGCGTGCACGACCACGGCGATCGTCGCGCCGCGGGTGCCGAAGCGCAGCGCGATCCAGGCCACCGGCGGGACGCTGACGTAGAACGGCAGCAGGTCGACCACTGGTGCGGACAGGCGGCTGTAGAGCAGGACGAGCAAGGTCGCCAGGACGAGACCGACCGCGACGGTCTCGACGCGGGACGGCTGGCGACGCCGGCGGTGCCAGCTCAGCAGCAGCGGGGCGGCCACCGTGACGCCGATGGCGTTCGAGAGGGTGTGACCGGGCACCAACCGCCAGCCGAGACCCGAGCCGCCGAGGGTGGTCCCGACCGCCGCGACGCAACCGCTGACGAGCGATCCGACCAGACCGGCACCGACGAACAGCGCGACCAGACCGCCGACCGTGTGCGCGTCGGGCCGACCCCCACGCCAGCGGTGGACCAACGCCGCCCCCACGCCCGGTCCCGCGACGTTCGCGACCGTCCACAGCGGGACCGCAGCCGGAGGGACGTCCCGAGCGAGGAAGGCGACCGCGCCGCCGGCCGCGATGCCGACCATCACCCACGCCCAGCGTCGTCGCGGGACGAGGAGCAGGACACCGACGGCCCACCCGGCCGCGAGCCACATCGCGGTGCCGAAGGTGGTGGTCCGTTCCAGGAACAGCGCTCGTTCGGCGAGGAACGCGTACCCGACGCCCGCCACCAGCGCCAGCACCGGTCCCGGCAGCGCGGCCAGCCGCAGGCGGCCCTGCGGCACGGCCGCGTGGGCCGGGGCGGGAGCGGACACGGATGACCTCGCTGACTGGGGCCGACCTCCATCCATCGGCCTCACGGGGGTGCGGGATGACCCGACGGCCGCTGTCCGCACGCGGTCGTGTCGACCGGACCGAACGACGCACGAGGGTCACGCGGGCCGCGCCGTGGCCGTGCGTCCTGCGCCGGGCCGCCGTGAGGGGGTGGCCGTCCGGGGAGGTCCTGGACCGGGGTGCGCACCCGGACGGCGCTAGCGTCGGTCCTCGACGGAACGACGAGGGAGCGACCCGTGAACCCCCAGGCGATCATCGCCGCGTTGCCGTGGCTGCGGCGCGTGTGGCGTCTGACCCCCCCGCAGCTGCGCGTCCCCCTGCTGCTGATCGCCGGGGCGATCGGCATCGCCCAGTTCGTCGCGGGCCGCCGCGACGACCGCCCGGAGGGCTCGACCGCGGCCTGACCGACCCCCCCGTACGCCGCGAGCCGGCCCCGCGGGGCCGGCTCGTGCGTGCCGTACGTGACGTGCCGTACGTGACAGGCTGGGTCAGTCCTGGTGCTTGCGCTGCGCACCCTCGGCTGCGGCGGCTTCCTGCTTCTTGGCCGCGGCCTCGTCCTGCAGACGTGACGCCTCGTCGTCCTTCTGGGCCTTCTTCTGCTGCGCCTCGCCCTCGTGCTTCATGTCGTCGGAGCCCGTCACCTTGCCGGCGGTCTCCTTGGCGACGCCCTTGAGCTTCTCTCCGGTGTTGTCGCTCACGTGGTCTCCTCAGGTTCGGATCGCGCCGGGCCGTCCGGCACCTCACCCCCCACCGTGCCGGCTCGCCGCACGGTCGAGCACGACCGCCGTGGCCGTCCATCCCCCGCCGTCGCGCCCAGCCGTACGGTCGGACAGGCCGGACGTAACCTGCCGGCCCCCGACCGACAGGGCAGTGGTGACCTCCTCGCACCCAGGGCCGCCGGACGTGCTCGACGACGACCTCGAGCTGACCCCCGCGGACTGGGCCGCCCGTCAGGTCTACTTCGTGATGACGGGGCTGGTCGTGCCGCGTCCCATCGCGTGGGTGTCGACGCTCGGCGAGGACGGGGTCCGCAACGTCGCACCGCACTCGTACTTCAACGTGG
>CAYSTY010000299.1:0-3517 GCA_964433685.1 uncultured Actinomycetota bacterium
TCAACCCGGAGGCCTGGATCTGGTACAGCGCGGTCATCGGCGGCGACCGCTGCCCCGTGGTCGACACCTGGTGGCAGACCGAGACCGGCGGCATCATGATCAGCCCGCTGCCGGGCGCCACGACCACCAAGCCGGGCTCGGCGACCTTCCCGATCCCCGGCATCTCGGCCGACATCGTCGACGAGAAGGGCGAGTCCGTCGCGGTCCCCGGCGGTGGGTACCTCACCCTCGACCAGCCGTGGCCGGCGATGCTGCGTGGCATCTGGGGGGACGAGAAGCGCTACGAGGAGACCTACTGGTCCCGGTTCCCGGGGCGGTACTTCGCCGGCGACGGCGCCAAGCGCGACGCCGACGGCTACTACTGGTTGCTCGGTCGTGTCGACGACGTCATGAACATCTCCGGCCACCGCATCTCCACGACCGAGGTCGAGTCGGCGCTCGTCAGCCACCCGTCGGTCGCCGAGGCGGCCGTCGTCGGCCGTGCCGACGCGCAGACCGGCCAGGCCATCGCCGCGTTCGTCACGCCCCGTGGCGGCATCGACGCCACCGACGAGCTCGCCAAGGAGCTGCGCGACCACGTCGCCAAGGTGATCAGCCCGATCGCGAAGCCGGCGTCGCTGCTGTTCACCGCCGACCTGCCCAAGACCCGGTCGGGCAAGATCATGCGGCGCCTGCTCAAGGACATCGCCGAGGACAAGCAGCTCGGGGACGTCACCACGCTCGCCGACTCGTCCGTGGTCGACCAGATCAAGGGTCGGTACCTGTCGGACAAGGCTGGCAGCGACGGCTGACCGACCCGGAACGACGAGGTACCTGCGCGGCCCGCCGGCACGACCGGCGGGCCGCGACCGTGTACGGCTCAGACCGCCGAGAACCACCCCATCGCGCCCCGCTCGGCGATGTGGTGCTGGTGGGGGTGGAACATGTAGCGCCCCCGCGTCGGCAGGCGGAACTCCACGATGGCGCGGTCCCCCTGCCCGAGGGTGATCTGGTCGGTGTGCTCGTCGGGGGTGAGCGAGGTCCCCGAGCGGAAGACGTCGAACGTCTGCGCGTGGAGGTGGAAGGACGCGAGCGGTTCGCCCTCCACCATGTTGACCACGTAGGCGCGCACGAGCTCGCCGACCGGCACCACGATCGGGTGGCGGTCGTAGAGCCCGGCGACCCCGTTCCAGCCGTAGACGTCGTTGCGGCCGTCCCCGGTGAGGTCGAACCCGCCGAGGATGAGCACCACCTCGGTCGCGGGCGGGCGGCCCTCCGGCGGGTCGACGATCAGGGCGCCGTACAGACCCCGCCGGATGTGCTCGGCGAACGGGGGCAGGTGGCAGTGGTAGGGGTGCAGGCCGACCGGGCCGGCGACGATGTCGTAGGTGGCGGAAGCGCCGGCCGGGATGGGCTCCCACCCGTCCATCTGCGGGTCGTGGCTGCCGTGGAGGTGGAGGTTGTGCGCCATCGCGGTCAGGTTGTCCACGTGCAGCTTCAGCCGGTCACCGGCCGTCGCACGGAGCACCGGGCCGGGCACCCGACCGCCGTAGGTCCACGCATCGATGGCGCCCCCCTCGGCGACCGCCCAGCGTTCCACCGTGACGGGCACCTCGTGCGTCCGTAGGGTGCCGGGCGGCGCGTCGTCCGCGGGTGGCGGAGTGGTCAGCGCCGCGACGTCGTCGTCGCTCAGCGCCCGCGGCGGCGCCGGCCCGTGGCCGTAGCCCTCGCGGACGATCCCGAGCCGTTCGAGGTCGTCGTGCCCCCCGTGCTGGTGCCCCTGTCCTCCGTCGCCACCCCCACCGCCGAGGTAGGCCTCGTGGTCGGCGTGGTCGCCACCGTCGCCGCGTCCCGCCGCTGCGGTCCCACGACCGAGCACGCCACCGAGCAGGGCCGCTCCGCCGAGGCCGCCCCCGACGATGAGGCGACGACGTCCGAGGTTCACAGGATCCCCGCTCCCGCCATGCCGGCGACGATGGCTCCGGGTACCACGAGCAGCAACACGCCGAGGGTGCCACCGAGGGTCACCCACCGCCGACGTCGCGACCAGCGGGGCGACCGGGCCAGGGACACCAGGCTCAGCACGAGCGTGGCGAGGACCGCCACGGGCCAGGCCGTCACGACCATCGCCGCCGCCGCGAGTCCGATGAGCGCCGCCCAGGCACCCCGCGACACCACGGACCGGTCGCCGCGGCGCAGCCGATCGGCGACCGCAGCCACCGCGAGCGCCACGAGCACCAGGCCCGGCAACATCCACCCGACGCCGAGGAAGTAGGCCGGCCAGCCGCGCACGTCGGCGAGCGGGATGCCGTACAGGCGCGCGCCGGCGGCGTGGTCGAACCCGTCGAGGTCGGTGTCGCCCACCGCGGGCCGCGTGATCGCGCCGAGGTCCACGCCGTCGTAGGTCGCGAACACGTCGACGGCGGGCCGGACCGGTGCGTCGGCGCCGCCGGGCAGCTGCGCGAAGCCCCCGTCGGGTTCGGGCAACGCGTCGCCCATGTCCTGCGCACGTCGCTCCCCCGGGAACTGGCCGAGCTGGCCCATCATCAGCCAGGTGTGCCGGAAGCTGCCGAGGCTCGGTACGCCACCGCCGTCGCAGGGGCGGGCCTGCCGAACGAACGTCGGTGCAGCACGGTCGACGTCGTTGTCGGCGAAGCACTCCCCGCCGTTCTGTGCCGGTGCCCCGGACAACAGGTCCGTGCGGCCCGAACCGCGCACGAGGTTGCCCTCGATGCGGTTGCCGCCCGGCTGCCAGAAGTTGCGGGAGATGTTCGCGGTGGTCGCGATGCCGTGGCCGGGGTGGTCGAGGACGACGTTGTCGACCACGGTGTGGTGGATCCCGCCGGCCAGCATGATCCCGTTGCCGAACGCCGGCCAGGTCGCCGACACGACCGGCGCGTCGAAGTTGCCGTTGCCGATGACCCGGTTGCCGGCGATGGTCGCACCCCGTGAGGGGGCGTAGCGCTGCGAGTCGAGGGTGTTGGGGACGATGCCCGCCCCGTTGTTCGTCCACAGCGAGTCGACGAGGTAGAGCGAGTTGCTCGCGTTCGTGCCCGAGAACCCGAACCCGTTCCACTCGGCGGTGACCTGGTTGAGGATGGTGCGGCAGTCCTGGCACTGACCGATGTAGTAGCCACCGTCGGCCGACCCGGACGCGTACGAGTGCTCGAAGACGCCGTCGACCGAGTCGAAGGCGTAGATGCCGTAGGTGCTGCCGTTGATGGCGGTCAGGTAGCTGCCGCGGAAGCCGGTGACCCCGTCCCAGTAGAAGCCGTTGCTGGTCACGTCGCGGACCGTCGCGTTCTCGATCGCGACGCCGTCCGCGGTGACGAGGAAGCCCATCTCCCGTTCGAACTCGCCGTCGACGATCACCTCGTCGCGGTCGGTCCCGCGGATGACGATCTGCTCGGTGGCGACGTTGACCTGCTCGCGGTAGGTCCCCGGTCCGATCAGGACCAGGTCCCCCGGATCGGCGGCGTCGACGGCGGACTGGATCGTCGGGTAGTCCTCGGGGACCTGACGGACCTCACCGGTGGGT
>CAYSTY010000300.1:0-3510 GCA_964433685.1 uncultured Actinomycetota bacterium
ACCTCGCCGTCGGGGACCGGGTGGTGGTGCCCTTCCCCATCGCCTGCGGCAACTGCCGGCCGTGCCAGCGCGAGCTGTACTCGGTGTGCGAGAACTCCAACCCGACCCCCGAACGGGTCAAGGCGATGTGGGGTGGTTCGAGCGCGGGCATCTTCGGCTACTCCCACCTGATCGGGGGGTACGCCGGCGGTCAGGCCGAGTACGTGCGCGTCCCGTTCGCCGACGTCGGGCCGCTCAGGATCGAGGACGACACGCTCACCGACGAGCAGGTGCTGCTGCTCTCCGACGTCCTGCCGACCGCGTTCTTCGGTGCCGACCTGTGCGACCTCCAGGGCGGCGAGATCGTCGCGGTCTGGGGCGCGGGACCGATCGGGCAGTTCGCGATCCGGTCGGCCTACCTGCTCGGCGCCGAGCAGGTCATCGCGATCGACCGGGTCCCCGAACGGCTGCGGATGGCGCGGGAGGGCGCGGGCGCGTCCCACACGCTGAACTTCGAGGAGGTGGACGTCCTCGAGGCGCTCGAGGAGCTGACCGGCGGTCGCGGACCGGACGCCTGCATCGAGGCCGTCGGCATGGAGGCCCACCACCAGCTGCCGATCGTGCACGCGCTCGAGAAGGGCAAGCAGCTCGCGCGGCTGCAGACCGACCGTGCGACCGCGCTCCGACAGGCGATCATGGCCTGCGCGAGCGGCGGGATCATCTCGGTCGTCGGCGTCTTCGGCGGGACGGTGGACGACTTCCCGATGGGCGCCGTCGTCAACCGGGCCCTGACGATCCGCGCCGGGCAGGCGCCGGTGCACCGCTACATGCGTCCCCTGCTGCAGCGCATCCAGGACGGCGAGTTCGACCCGCGGTTCATGATCACCCACCGGCTGCCGCTCGACGAGGCCCCGCGCGGCTACGAGCTGTTCAAGCACAAGCAGGACGAGTGCGTGAAGGTCGTGCTCACACCCTGAGGCCGCGACCCCGTCCCGGTCAGATGTTCGAGCCGTCCGGCGGCGAGGCGATGGACCCGGTCGCGGTCCCGCCGGCGTCGGAGGCGGGTGGGCAGCTGGCACCGACGGTGTAGGCGGTCATCGACAGCGAGCCGTACGCGTACCCGTCCACGAGCACGTCCACGTCCTCGCCGGAGGCCCCGGCGAACCCGGCGACGTACAGGGCCGGCAGGAAGTGGTCCGGGGTCGGCACGGCGAGCCGGTAGTCGGGGTGGGCGTCCATCCGCGCGAGCTCGGTCGGGTCGGTGAGCATCCGCTCCTTGGCGTCCTCGTCGAACCGCTCGGCCCAGTCGAAGCCGTGGTCCTCGAGGTTCCAGTCCATGCCGCGCAGGTTGTGGACCACGTTGCCGCTGCCGACCACGACCACGCCGCGACGGCGCAGGTCGGCGAGCTTGGCGCCCAGCTCGAGGTGGTAGTCGATCGGCTTGTTGGCGTTGATCGACAGCTGCACGACGGGCACGTTCGCGTCCGGGAAGGCGTGCACCAGCACCGACCACGTGCCGTGGTCGATCCCCCACGAGTCGGCGTCCGCGCCGACCCAGGTGGGGTGGACCAGATCGCTGATCTCCTCGTGCAGGTCCGGCAGCCCGGGTGCGGGGTACTGCACCTCGAACAGCTGCTGCGGGAAGCCGTAGAAGTCGTGGATCGTCCGCGGCTTCGGCATGGTGGTGACCGCCGTCGCGTGGATGTACCAGTGGGCGGAGACCACCAGCACGGCCCGCGGCGTCGGGATGGCCTCGCCGAACGCGCGCCACGCCTGGGTGTAGCGGTTGTCGGCGATGGCGTTCATCGGGTTGCCGTGACCGAAGAAGACCGCGGGCATCACCTGGGTGTCATCGCTCACGGGGACTCCGAACGTCGCGTGTGCCGGGTGGCGGGACGGTGCCGGAGCGACGCTAGGCCCGGGCCCGTCAGGCCGCCAGGGCCACCGGGCGGCCGCCCCGTGGGCGGGCCGGACGTCGCGGCGTGTCGGAGGTTGCGCAGTAGCGTCGCCCCTCGACCGAGGAGGCCTCGCCGTGGGCGACCGTGACCAGCTCGAGACGTTCCTCGCCGGCGCGTGGGTGGACCCGGCCGTGTCCGCGTTGCGGCCGGACTACCGCGCGCTCCTCATCGCCGTCGCCGGCACCTCACCGGGCCCGAGCGACGCGACGAGCGACGCCCTCCTCCGCGCCGCGGAGGACGATGCCCGGGCGGCGCTCGCCGACGGCGACGTGTCCGACCTGCCGCACGTCGCGGCGTGGCGTGAGGCGTACCGCAGCTTCGGCGCGAAGCCGACGCGCACGCGCAACAGCCTGGAGGCGCTCGTGCGTCGCGTCCCCGCCGGGCTGCCGCGGATCGACCGGCTCACCGACGTCTACAACGCGATCTCGGTCCGCCACCGGATCCCGCTCGGTGGGGAGGACCTCGACCGCTACGACGGGTCACCGCGGCTGCTGCGTGCCACCGGCGAGGAACCGTTCGACACCGCCGCCGACGGCGAGCCCGTCGTCGAGCACCCCGACCCCGGCGAGGTGGTGTGGTGCGACGAGGTGGGCGTGACCTGTCGACGGTGGAACTGGCGGCAGGGACGGCGCACGCAGCTGACCGAGGCGACCACGCGGGCGCTGTTCATCCTCGACGCGCTCGAGCCGGTCACCGACGACGCGCTGCACGCGGCAGCCGACGAGCTCGTCGAGGCGCTGACCCGCGCCGCGCCGGACGCGGTCGCCGTCCGGCGGCTCCTCGCCCCCGCGACCTGACGCTGGGGCGAGGGTCTCACCTCCCGGCGCCGGCGGTCGCAGCGGCCGACTGCTCGCTCGTGGGGACCGCACCCGCGACGGGGCGCTTGAGGTAGGTGAAGAAGGCCCAGGTGCCGACCACCGTCCAGCCGGCGTCCTGCAACGCCGCCACCGCTGGTGGACCGGCGAACACCAGGCGGAGGTGGTCCCACACCTGCTCGGAGGGTGCGAGCGTGAGCCGACCGATCCCGAAGTCCACGAGGTGATGGCCGGCGCGACCCTCCCGCGCCAGGATCGTCATCTCGTTGAAGGCGGTCGCACCACGGATGGTGCGGGTCTGTGCGTCCACGTGTCCGTCCCTCCTGCCGGCGGCGGCCCCCGCCCGTTCAGCATGCGCGTGGCGGCGCACGATGTGCAGAGGCGAGGGTCCCGAACTCTCCGCGAGGACCGCGACCTCGGCGGGGGACCCGAGGTGGTGGTGTCCGCGGCCGCGGTCGGCTCGCGCGGACGTTGCGCGCGCGGGTCCGCGGCGGCCGTTCCCCCGACCCGCTCGGGAGGGGCCGGGGTAGCGTGGGTGAGAGCGCTCCCACGGTCGCACCCATCGACGTCGTGCGACACGATGCGGGCACGACCGGACCACCACGCGATCGGGACCTGAGATGCGGTACGGCCACTTCGACGACGAGCGGCGCGAGTACGTCATCACCACGCCGCGCACACCCTCGCCGTGGATCAACTACCTCGGCTCGCAACGGTTCTTCTCGTTGCTGTCGAACCAGGCCGGCGGCTACGCGTTC
>CAYSTY010000301.1:0-3509 GCA_964433685.1 uncultured Actinomycetota bacterium
CGGTGCCCGTAGGACACGGCCGTGCCGGCGGGGACGCGCTTGGCGAACGAGACCTGGCTGACCAGCGACAACGCCGGACGCAGGCGGTGGTCCGCGGCGTCGACGCCGAGGTCCGGCGACAGCCCGTAGACGCCGATGCCCGGCCGGACCAGGGTGTGGTGTGCGGCGGGGTGCAGCAGCGTCGCGGCCGTGTTCGCCGCGTGGACCCAACGCGGCGCGATCCCGAGCCCCCGCGCGGCGGCGACGAACCGGTCGAAGGCGGCCAGCTGCACCCCGGTGACGTCGCGGTCGGGTTCGTCCGCGCACGCGAGGTGGGTCATCAGGCCGGCGACGTGCAGGTGATCGGCCTCGGCCGCCTGACGCAGCACGCTGGTCCACCGTTCGGCGCGGATCCCGACCCGCCCCATGCCGGTGTCGGCCTTGAGGTGGACGTCGACGACGACGCCGCGGTCCGCGGCCGCGGCGTCGAGCGCGGCGAGGAACGGCGGCCGGTAGGCGACCGGCGTCAGGCCGGCGTCCAGCAGGTCCGGGATGCCGGCGACGGGGGGCTCGGACAGCAGCAGGATCGGCACGTCCATCCCGGCGTCGCGCAGGACCCGGCCCTCCTCGACGAGGGCGACGCCGAGCCACCGGGCACCGGCCTCGACGGCGGCTCGGGCGACCTCGACGGCGCCGTGCCCGTAGCCGTCGGCCTTGACCACCGCGCACACGTCGGTGCCGGCCGCGGCCGCGAGCGTGCGCACGTTGTGCCGGATCGCGTCGAGGTCGATCCGCACGGAGGTGGGTCGGATCCGGGTCACGGCACCGGCTCCCGGTCCGGCCCGGCGGCGAGGTCGCCGAGCACGGCGGGCAGCGCGGCCAGCAGGTCGGTGGCGGTCGCCCGACCGGCGCGGTCGGCGCCGCAGCGCTGGCCGGCCACCGCGTGCCACCACACCGCGCGTGCGACCGCCAGCGGGACGTCGTCGGCGGTGGCGATCGCCGCGCCGATGATGCCGGCCAGCGCGTCGCCGGTCCCGCCGCTGCCGAGGGCGGGACCGCCGGCGGGACAGACCCACACCCGTCCGTCCGGGGCGGCGACCAGGGTCCCCGGTCCCTTCGCGACGATCGTGGCTCGGTACCGGGCGGCGAGCTGGGGCACCCGCTCGACCCGTCGCCGCCACGCGTCCGGGCCGTCGCCGCCTCCACCGATGCGGGCCAGCTCCCGCTCGTGGGGGGTCAGCACGAGGTCGCCGGTGTGGTCGGCGAGGGCGCCCGGGTGGTCGCGGTGGACGTTGAGGGCGTCGGCGTCCAGCACCAGCCGTGGCGCCGCGGTGCGCAGGTGGGCGACCAGCCGTCCGGCCCCGTCGCCGTACCCGAGCCCCGGGCCGGCGACGACCGCGTCCACGCCCGCGAGGTCGGGCAGGCCGTCCTCACCGCCGACGGCGCCGTCCACCGCCGGGACGCCGCGGACCATCACGCCCGCGTCGGTGCGTGCCGCCACCTCGGCGCGGACCGGTTCGGGGACCACGGCGGTGACCAGGCCCGCGCCCGCGCGCAGGGCTCCGGTGGCGGCCAGCGAGGCGGCGCCGGAGGTCCCGACCGCGCCAGCGGCGACGAGGACCACGCCCCGGGCCCGCTTGTCGGCATCGACGGCCAGTGCCGGCGGCGCGGCACCCGCGGGGGTGAGCGCGTGCCAGGTCACCGGGCCGGGGTCGTACCGGGGACCGAGGTCCCCGACGACCACGTGGCCGGCGTGCACCGCACCGGGGTGGAGCACGAGCCCCCGCTTGCGGGCCCCGAAGGTGACGGTCAGGTCGGCTCGGACGGCGTTCGGCGCTGCGGACCCGTCGTCGGCGTCCACCCCGGACGGCACGTCGCAGGCCACGACGGGGGTCCCGCGTCGGGCCGCGGCGACGAGCGCGGCCGTCCCCTCCCCCGCTGGCCCGCGCGGTGCACCGCGTGCGCCGGTCCCGAGCAGGCAGTCCACCGCCACGTCGCACCAGGCGAGGTCGGCGTCGAGGTCGCCGGTGCCCACCGACACCCGCCCGCCCGACCGCAGCCAACGGTCCCGTCCCGCCCCGGTCGCCGGTGACACCTCGGTGTCGAGGCCGTCCACCGCGACGATCCGGACCGCGGCCCCCGCGTCCCGCAGCCGCGGCGCGGCCGTCCATCCGTCCCCGCCGTTGTCGCCCTTGCCCACCACGATGGTCACCCGCAGCCCGTACCGATGGCCGGCGAGGTCGAGCACACCGCGCGCGAGGGAGCCGGCGGCACGGTCCATCAGCTGCTGCCAGCTGTCACCGGCGGCGACCGCGGCCTCGTCGCCGGCCCGTGCCGCCGCGGCGTCGAGCAGCGGCACCGCGAGCACCGGCTCGGCGGCGGCGGGCACGGACGCCGGGCGGCTCACTCGACGGTGACGGTCTTGGCGAGGTTGCGGGGCTGGTCGACGTCCTCGCCGCGGGCGACCGCGACGTGGTAGCTGAACAGCTGCAGGGGCACCACCGACAGGACCGGACCGGCGAGCTCGTGCGGTGCCTCGGGCAGGGTCAGGACGTGGTCGGCGTGGGCCTTGAGCTGCTCGACCGAGCCTTCCGTGCCGATCGCGAGCACCGACGCGCCGCGGGCGCGGACCTCCTGGATGTTGGACACCATCTTGCCGAACACGTGCCCGGCGGGCGCCAGGGCGACCACCAGCGACCCGTCCTCGATCAGGGCGATCGGGCCGTGCTTCATCTCACCGGCGGGGAACGCCTCGGCGTGGAGGTAGCTGATCTCCTTGAGCTTGAGCGCACCCTCGTAGGCGATCGGCAGGCCGGTGTGCCGGCCGATGAACATCGTGTAGGCGGTGTCCTTGTAGCGCTCGGCGAGGTCGCGGACCTGCGGGTCGAGCTGGAGGACCTGCTCGAGCGCACCCGGGATGCGGTGCAGCCGCTCGAGGATGTCGGCGACCTCGGAGGCGTAGATCCGACCGCGGACCTGGGCGAGGTAGAGGCCGAGCAGCAGGCAACCGACGAGCTGGGTGGTGAACGCCTTGGTGGAGGCGACCGCGACCTCGGGGCCGGCGTGGGTGTAGAGCACCCCGTCGGCTTCGCGGGCGAGGGTCGAGCCGACCACGTTCACCAGGGAGATCACCGGTGCCCGCTGGTTCCTGGCGTGGGTCGCCGCGGCGATGGTGTCGGAGGTCTCCCCCGACTGGGAGATGGCGATGACCAGCGTGTGCTCGGACAGGATCGGCGAGCGGTAGCGGAACTCGCTGGCGACCTCGACCTCCACCGGGATGCCGGCCCAGTGCTCGATCGCGAGCTTGCCGACCATCCCGGCGTGCAGGGAGGTGCCGCAGGCGAGGATGAACACCTTGTCGATGCGGCCGAGCTCACCCTCGTCGGTGCGCAGCTCGTCGAGCTGGAGCCGCCCGTCGCCGGTCCCGCCGTCCGGGGCGACGAGGCGGTCCCGCAACGTGTCGGCCACGGCCTGCGGCTGCTCGTGGATCTCCTTGAGCATGAAGTGGTCGTAGCCCTGCTTCTCGGCCG